>NZ_JAENWL010000016.1 GCF_016650095.1 Clostridium sp.
AAAAATAAGAACAAATAGCTCTTATAACTATAGGCTATTTTACTATTTTAAATTGTGGAGCATAAATATTTTTAGAAAGTACATCAAAGATAAATCCTTGATTCTTAAGACCCTCAATAATCTCTGGTAAGGCTTGTACAGTTGTTGTCTTTGGATTTAAATCATGTAATAATATAATAGCATGTTTTTTTTGACTACTTTGAGTTAAGACTGCTTGTACGATTTTATCTTTGTCTTGACGAAAAGTGGAAGCATCGCTAGAATCAACATTCCAATCAAAATAAAGGTAACCTTCATTATTCATCTCTTTAATTACATTGTTCATTATTCCTATACCGCCATAGTCATTACCAATTTCATTATTAGAGCCACCTGGATATCTTAAAATATGACTAGGCTCCTTCCCCGTTATATCAGTAAGTAATGCATCTAACTTTTCAACATCCTTTTTAAAATTATCTGGTGATATATAAATGTTTTTATACTGATGACTATAAGTGTGATTTCCTAAAACATTTCCCGCATCAGAAATTGCTTTATATAAAGGTCTTAAATTAGGGTGACCATTTACAAAAAAGGTCGCTTGAATATTATATTGTTTTAAGATTTTCAAAATTTGTAAAGTATTATTTGATGGCCCATCATCAAAAGTTAGATAGGCAATTTTTGTATTATCTAAATTTTCTTTAAATATGTCATTATTTTGCTTGATGGTACTTCTGAGATTGTTATTTTGTGATTTTAAATTCTTATTATCTGTGTGGATTTGTACTATTTGTTGTTTTAATGAATCACTTTCATTTTCACTGGCTACAACAGTTGTTTCACTTACTGCAGTTCTTACGAGTAGAGAAATACATAAAGTGAAAGTGAAAATTTTAACTAATAAAAATCTTAATGCACGCTTATTTTGTCTTTTATTTCTTTGTGAAATTCTCATATTACCATCCTCCTTTTGTGTAAGTGACAATCAAGTAAATATCTGTATTAATTTATAATAGTTTCTAATTTAGCAACTGTTTCTGCAACAGTGGAATTTGTTTCATTGAGCTGAGAATTTGCTTTTATTAAAGCCTGATTTTCAACTTTTAAGGACTCTAATTCAATTTTTAAAGATTGGGTTTTGAATTCATTATCTTTAATTTTAAAACTATTTAAAGAACAGATATACATTGATCCTATAAATAGAACACTAAATATCATAATAACAAATAAATTTTTTTTTCTCATTTACATTCTCCTTTTTAAAAAACACTAATATATACTATAATAGACTATAATGCATTATAATGTATTACGATAAAGTTACAATATCGGTGCAATTATCTTAAAAATATAAATAGTGACTAAAACATCTTGTATTTTATAACTCATTAACTTAATATGTAAAACAGTACAGTTTTATGGTTCGGATTGTATAATAATGTTAATGAAAAAGTATAAGAAAAAAATAAATGTAAGTTATAAAAACTATTAATAAAAAACTATAAATAAATATGAAAAGCGGACGATAATAATAATGTTATGGCAAAAAAAATATAAAATGGCATTAAATTATTTATATATGTTAATAGGAGGGTAATTGGTGAATGGGAAAAAAAAAGAATTGAGTAAAATCACAAGAGAAAAATTAACAGCCAAAGCGGAAGCTGAAGGAAACAATAGCGAGTGCTTATTTTATGATAATGTCACATTGGACGGAATGCCACTTAAAGTAACTACTATATATGCTTTAATTGGTGGACTTTGGATATTATTTTCAGATAGAATTTTAAATGCTTTTATTGAAAGTAAAACTTTAATCTTGCGTATACAAACAATAAAAGGTGTGGGTTATGTCCTTATATCATCTTTTATATTATATTTTTTGATTCGTGAATATACTAAGAAAAGTAAAAGCTGGTCTAGTAAATTAAAAGGAAATTATGAGGAAATTCAAGCCACTTATGAACAATTAATAGCTGCAGAAGAGGAACTAAGGGCGCAATATGATGAATTACATGAAAAACAAGTAATAATTGAAAAAAGTGAAGAAAGATATAAGTTAGCGTTAGAAGGTTCCAATGATGCTATATGGGAAGTTGACCTCATAACTAAAGAATTTTTTTGCTCAGATAAATTTAGCGACATTACGGGGTATGATAAAGCTACTATAACTACTATTGAGAATTTATTGAAGTTAGTTGTTGAAGAAGAGAGAAGAGGTGCAGTAGAAGATTTTAATAATCACATTAATGGCAAAACATTATATTACCAAAGTAGTGTAAAAATTAAATTTAATGGCGGCGGATATAAGTGGGTTTTAATTAGAGGTAAGTGTCTAAGAAATAAAAAGGGAGCTGCAAATAAAATTTCAGGATCTGCTACAGATATATCTGGTCAAAAGGATTTTGAAGAAAAGATTAATAGATTGCAGTACTATGATTTATTAACGGACACACCTAATAGGAAATTATTTATTAATACATTGGAAAATGAAATCATTAAGGCAAATGATAAACCTGTTAAATTTGCTGTGTTGTTTATTGACTTAGATAATTTTAAAGAAATTAACGATACTTTAGGTCATGAATATGGAGATAAAGTGTTAAAAAATGTTGCAATATCATTTAAAGATTCTATTAGAGAAGGGGACCTTGTTTCAAGGGTAGGAGGAGACGAATTTTTTATTCTGATGAAAAATATTGAGGACTACTCCGAGATAAGTTGTCTTTGTAAAAAACTTCTCAGCTCATTAAACTGTCAGGTAAGTATAGATGATAAACACGTATATACTTCAGCGAGCATTGGTATTACTGTATTCCCAGATGATGGTCATAAAACTTATATTTTACTTAAAAATGCTGATACTGCAATGTATAGCGCTAAATACAATGGTAAATCTAAATATTCATTTTTTAACAAGGGTATGAGTGATGTGGTTGTAAGACGTGTTGAAATAGAAAAAGGGCTAAGAAGTGCTTTAGAAGATAATGAGCTCGAAATTTATTATCAACCACAAATAGATATTATAAACAATAAAATAAAAGGATTTGAAGCGCTTTTAAGATGGAATAGTTCTGAACTTGGCAGAATATCCCCGGAAGAGTTTATACCTGTTGCAGAGCAAAGTGGACTAATAATTCCTATGGGTAACTGGGTTATAAAAAATGCATTCCTTCAAAATAATTTGTGGAAAAGCAAAGGGTACGTGTATGATACTATTGCAATAAATCTATCTGCAATTCAACTGCAAAATGACAATTTCGAAAAAAACCTAAAAAATATTATAATTGAAACAAAGGTTAATACGAGATTTGTGGAGCTAGAAATTACAGAAAGTATTTTGATGAAGGATTTTGATAAGAGTATTAAATTACTTAACGAGATTAGAGACCTTGGTATAAATATTGCCTTAGATGATTTTGGAACAGGATATTCTTCTCTTAGTTATTTAAAACGGTTACCGATAAATACATTAAAAATAGACAAGTCATTTATAGACAATATTGTTATAAATGAGAGAGAAAGAGCAATAGTAGATGGAATTATACAACTTGCACAAAAAATTGACTTAGATGTTATTGCAGAAGGCGTAGAAAGTAATGATCAAATTAAACTACTACAAAGCATGGGCTGCAATCAAATACAAGGCTATTATTTTAGTAAACCACTTCCAGCAGATGAAATAGAAGAGCAATTCCTAAAAACTAATCTAATCAAAGAGTATAATTAAAAATAAAGGGACATGGAATTTCACTAAGTGATATATATAATAGCTACACTTAAATAACAAAGATGCATACTAGCATCTTTGTTATTTATTTTATGCGCCTTAATAATGTTTTAAGCAATTATAATTTGTTAATTATCATATTATATAAATCTTTTTCATCCTTACCTACTAATAGTTCCTTATCTACCATGGCTATAGGAGCGACTTTGCATTTATGACATTTACCAATACATTTTTTTCTAGATATTTTTATAGCAGGATGAGTTTCGGTTATCATAGAAATAATAGTGCCGGTCCATTTATTTTTTTTGCATAATCTCACTTTCATATTATCAGCTCCTTTGTATATCTATATTATATGCTGAATATTGAGAAAATATAATAGTGCGTAGACTGTAGAATGCTTAGATAATTTAAATTATAGTTTTGATGAAATTTAAGGTATAATGTAAGTTAGAAAGTTAATTTATAAGTTATTGGTATATTTGTAATTTAAATGACACCCATAAGGTATATTTTGGTAGTAAGAGGGATTACGGACATAACAATTAGTAATTGTTATCACTCACTCAGAATTACAAGGGGGAATTGTTAGATGGGGAAAAAAGATATTGTCATTTTACTAGCAATAATGGCATTTTTTGCAACGTTGACTATAAGCAAACAACGGGTAGAGGCAAGCGGAAATATTCTCGCGTTTAATTATTCATCAACGTATAATAAAAGTAATAATGACGTTGCACATGAAAACATACCTGAAACTGGATATGAATTGCTATCATATGAGCATTTATTACAGTACAGGCAAAGCATATTAAAAGAAAATTCTCAAAAACAAGCTCAGCTAGACATTTTAGAAAAAAAAATTAGAGTATTTGTAGGCGACAATATAAATAAATTTGGAATGGTTTACTATGACATAAATTCAAAGGAATTTATTGAGATAAATTCGGACAAGCAGTTTGCAGCTGCCAGTACAATAAAGGTACCTATAAATATGCTTATGTATGATATGGTGCAGGATAAAAAAATTGATATGAATGAAAAATTAAAATATAAAGAATGTGATTTCGAAGAGGGTGCAGGAATACTTCAAGATAAGGACCTAATTAACCCCATTGCTTTAAAGACTTTAAGTGACTACTCAATAATATATTCTGATAATATAGCCATAAATATGATTTTAGGAAAAGTAGGTAATGATAATAAATATAATTATATTGAAAAAATCGTTGGCCATCCTGTAGTTCATGAGGGAAATAATATTACGCCAAAGGATTCCTTTAAAATCTTAGAAAGATTATATCTAAATCCTGAGAATAATAAATACTACAGTGCTATGATTGAAACCATGAAAAAAACAAAGTACCATGATAGGATAGACAAGTATATACCTCGAGAAATTGTAGCTCATAAAATTGGGGACTTTGCGACCTATGTAAATGATACAGCCATTGTATACAAGGAAAATCCATATATTATTGTTATTTTTACAAAGGAGGTTTCACAGGCAGACGAAGTTATAGCAAAAGTATCTAAGATGGTATATGACGCACAGAAATAATAGTTAACGATATTACTCTACCAAAGTAGATAGTATAAGCTCTATGGCTTAGTAAATTACTAAAAGTATATATTAGGTAAATTAATTTACCTAATATATACTTTTTTTATTTTAATCTATATTAATAAGAACTTAAAAATGTAATAAATTACTTCAGAAGGGGGGATAATAAATAATTATTTAAAAATACTCATAAATAAAAGGAGAAGGAGGAGGGATTCCCTTCTGAAGTGGAATTAATGTATCCTACTATAGTATATGGTAAATAAGAAGATTTGCTACAAGTACTATTTTCATAATTGTTAAATATATCCTTAAAATACCATTAAACATTTAAAATACATAGTGAATCATGTATAATGATACTAAATAATAATTATATAGAAAGGTGTGAGTAAAAATGACTTATATGAAAAAATATGAAGAATGGTTAAACAATGAGTACTTCGATGAAAAGACCAGAGAAGAATTAAGGTCAATAGGTGGAGATGATAAAGAAATACAAGATAGATTTTATATGGATTTAGAGTTTGGAACAGCGGGGCTAAGAGGGAAATTAGGTGCAGGACTTAACAGAATGAACTTATACATAGTTTCAAGAGCAACGCAAGGGCTTGCGGACTACATTAAGGATTATGGCAAAGTGTATATGGATAGAGGAGTAGCAATAGCCTACGACTGCAGACATTACTCTGAAGAATTTGCAGCTAGAGCAGCACAAGTTTTGGCATCAAATGGAATAAAGGCTTATTTATTTGAACAGTTAAGACCTACTCCAGAATTATCTTATGCGGTAAGAACATTGGGTACTGCTTCAGGAATCGTAGTAACTGCTAGCCATAACCCTAGGGAATACAACGGGTATAAAGTATATTGGGAAGATGGCGCTCAAATTTTATCATCTACAGCAAATGGGATAACAGAAAAAATCCAGAGCATTACGGATTTTAGTACTATAAAAGTTATGGACATGGAAGAAGCAAAGGAAAAAGGATTAATAGTAATGCTTGGGAAATCTATGGATGATGAGTATACAGAGAAGGTAAAGGGCCTTTCTATAAGAGAAGACATAGATAAAGATATAAAAATTGTATACACACCTCTAAATGGCACAGGGAATGTACCTGTAAGGCGAGTTTTAAAAGAAAGAGGCTTCACTAATATAATAGTAGTACCAGAACAAGAAAACCCGGATCCAGACTTTACAACGGTAGGATACCCAAACCCAGAGGATGTAAAAGCCTTTAAATATGCAAGAGAGCTTGGGAAAAAAGAAGGAGCAGAATTATTAATAGCTACAGATCCAGATTGTGATAGACTTGCCATAATGGTTAGAGGTAGAGATGGAGAATATGTTGCATTTAATGGCAATCAAACAGGAGCAATCCTCATAAAATATATTATAGAGGGAATGAAAGAAAAGAACACACTTCCGAGTAATGCAGCTATAGTAAAATCCCTAGTAACAGGGGATTTAGGAAGAGCTATAGCAAAAAAATATGGGGTAGAAACATTTGAAGTACTAACAGGTTTTAAAAACATTTGTGGGAAAATACATGATTTTAAAAAAGACAACAGCTTTGAATTTATATTTGGATACGAAGAGAGCATTGGGTATGTTGCTGGGACTTTTGTTCGCGATAAAGATGCAGTAATAGCTTCCATGCTTTTATGTGAAGCGGCAGCTTACTATAAAACACAAGGAAAAACTCTAATAAATATACTAGATGAGATATACACAGAATTTGGATATTATAGAGAAGACCTAATATCTATAGTTTTAGAAGGTATAGAAGGTCAAGAAAGAATCTCTAGAATGATGATAGAATACAGAAAAGATTATCTAAAGTCTATAGGTAGTGCAAAGCTTACTAAGTTTATAGATTATGATATAGAAAAATCTTATGACGTAGTTAATGGAACAGAAGAACCTAGTGGAATAGAAAAATCAAATGTACTTAAGTTCTATTTTGATGATGAGAGCTGGTACGCTGTAAGACCTTCAGGGACAGAGCCAAAAATTAAGATATATATGTATTCCAAGGGAAAAACTTTGAATGCGGGAGAAGAAAAATTGAAAGAGATGAAAGATGTAATTATAGCAAAACTTCAAAGCACCAAATAGAAGTATTAATTGAAATTATGTATTAAAGGGATCACTTAAGTATTGAAATCAGTACAGTTATACAGAAGAAAATGTAATTTGAGTAAGTGATATAACTTCTTGCCTGGTACAATCCAATTAGCGAAGTCACATTTTTGATCTACTTCTAGTGCTTCAAGAACAGTCATATCAACTTGGACGCTTCTTATTAACATGAAAGATGTAGCGCTATCAAAGAACATTCTGCCAAGAAGTATTGTAGTGGCTTCAAGCTGCGTTTAAGCAACAAACTTAATAATGGAACTTCCACCCCAGCTAATATTGCTGGGGTGGAAGTGTATCTAGGTATCAAATGATAATAAAAACAATAAGGAGGTGAATCTGGTTCTATTGAAATAGAATCCAGATTAATATGAACATTAAAAATATTACAGTTATAGGTTCTGGTACCATGGGTCATGGTATTGCTCAATTATGTGCCGAATCAGGGTTAAATGTAAATATATATGATATATCAGATGAGAATTTAAACAAAGGTTTTCAAAATATTAAGAAAAATATTTCCGTGAATGTAGATAATGGTAAGCTCACAAAAGAAAAATCGGAGGAGATTTTAAAAAGAATATCTATAGTAACGGTATTAAAAGATGCTGTTTGCGATACACAACTAGTAATAGAATGTATAGCTGAGAATTTAGTAATAAAACAAAAGGTGTATGGAGAGTTAGATTCCTTATGTGATCCAAGTGTTATACTTGCGTCAAATACATCAGGGTTAAGTCCAACGGAGATAGCAAAACATTTGAAACACCCAGAAAGAATGGTTATAGCTCACTTTTGGTGTCCACCAGAATTGATTCCACTAGTAGAAGTGGTACCAGGAGAGAAAACATCTGTGGAAGTAGTTGAGAAAACAGCAGACTGGATTACGTCAATAGGAAAACAACCTGTTAAAATGAAAAAAGAATGTCTTGGATTTATAGGTAATAGAATGCAACTTGCTCTCTTAAGAGAGGCTATGTATATTGTAGAACAAGGCTTTGCAGACATTGAAGAAGTTGATAAAGCAGTTGAGTACGGGTTTGGACGCCGTCTTCCAGTAACAGGACCATTATGTAGTGCAGATTTAGGAGGATTAGATATATTCGATAATATATCTTCATACTTATTTAAAGATTTATGTAATTCTGCAGAACCATCTAATCTACTTAAGGATAAAGTTGAAGCAGGAAATTTAGGAAGTAAAAGTGGGAGTGGTTTCTATGATTGGACCACAGAAGCTTTAGAAAAAAAGCAAGTGGAACGTGCAGAATTACTTAGGTACTTCTTAAAAGAAGATATGAAAAATAATAAATAATATATCATTCAGGTTCGTACCACACTTTATTTGAGTCGTTGAATCGCATGATGAGAATGGAAACACTATACTTATTTTAGAAGGAATTGTTTAATGGCGGTTGGACAGCAGGCTAAAATGAATAGGATGAGAACTGCAATAACGGATCTCATTTAATAGAATATTTTTAGTATAAATACCTTCTTGATAGTCCCTTTAAAACTGGGGTTATCAAGGGGGCGTGCCAAAATAAAGACCCATCTGAAATAGATGGGTCTTTTACATTTTTCCGTATCATTTTGGTATACCTCATAGTTACTAAAATACATATATGAAAAGGTTTACTTTGCGACATCCAAAGATATCTAATGCTTTGGATTAGCAGATACTATTTCTATAGCTTTTATAATAGCGGTAATAACATTAATGGTTTGCTGCTTGTCAATCTCAGCTAATGCTTTAGTATACATTTCACCTTGCTCAGAAACTGTATATTTCGTATCCAAGCAGTTAAGGGCTAAAGCCTTAATATCTAATTTACACTTTTCACATTTGCAAATAGTATCATAGCGATTTAATACTTCTTCTAATAGTATAGTTACTTCTATTTCGGAAAAATTTTTCAAAGTGTACATTGTAATTCCTCCCACCATTAATTTTGTAAGATAATATAATACAGAAAGTATAGCACATATATTGAATATTTTACATGCAAAATTTTACACATTTTATAAATATGTCTAATATAATATATGCACATTATGATAAAAAAGGAAACCATAAAAACTGTACTTAGCTATTATATAAAATCATACATGGTATAATGTATGGAGGCGCATTCAAATAAATAACAAGTTAGTATGCGAGACATGCTATTCTAGCCTAGTTTATTTTCATGTGACTAAGTTTTAAAAAAAAAGGACGTGTTTTTGTGAGTTTGAGATTTATCTATGGAGGAGCGGGCAGAGGAAAAAGTACTTTCTGCTTAGATGATATAAAAACTAGAAGTATAGATGAACGTGAAAGGCCCTTAGTACTTTTGGTTCCAGAACAATTTTCTTTTCAAGCTGAAAAGAATCTTATAAAAGTAGTTGGATCTACAGGAATAAAAAACGTCCAAGTACTTAGTTTTAATAGATTAGCGTACAGAGTTTTTAGCGAGGTAGGTGGCATAACTCGTAAACCTATGGATACTTCTGGAAAGGCAATGCTTATTCATAGCATACTTCAAAAGAAACAAGATGAATTCACAGTATTTAGAGGCGCGGCCAGGCAAAAGGGTTTTGTAGATAATGTAGCTAGCGCAATAACAGAGTTTAAGAAATATAGTGTTTCTGTGGAAGCTTTAAATAAGGTAAAAGAAAATTTAGGAGAGAGCTCCTTAGTAGAAGGAGCGCACCCCTTACTTATAGATAAAATAACAGATTTATCACTTATATATGGTGAATTCGATAAAATTTTAAATCTAAACTATGTGGATCCAGATGATGATTTGACCCGTTTATATACGGCTCTAGATGAATGTACTATTTTTGATGGTGCGGAGTTTTGGATTGATGAGTTTACAGGCTTTACACCTCAGCAGTATGGGGTACTAGAAAAGCTGTATATAAAGGCTAATAGGATAAATATAACCTTGCCCCTAAAAAGCTCAGAACATTCCAAATTTATGGAGGAGGCTGATGCCTTTTATTCTATAAAGTTTACAGAAAGTAAGCTTTTAGGTTTAGCAGAGATTAGTGGGACAAGTATAGATAAGCCAATAGAGCTACAAGGTAGCAAAGAACAGAAATTTAAAGGTAATACACAGCTTTCATTCCTTGAAAATAATTACTTTGCATTTCCATATACACCAACCACCGAAAAATGTGAAAATATAAAGGTATTTAAAGCTCTAAACGCCTATTCTGAAATAGAGCATGTGGCGAAAGATATCTTAGGGTTATGTCGTGATGGGGGTATAAGATTTAATAAAATAGCGGTGGTAACAAGAGACTTACCTAGCTATGAAAAGTTAATTAAAGCAATATTTACAGAATACAATATTCCTTTATTTATAGATAAGAAAAAAGATATAACAAGTAATCCATTAATTGTGTTAATAACCTCAGCAATTGAGATTTTCACTAAGAACTTTAGCTATGAGGCAGTGTTTAGGTATCTTAAAACAGGGCTTTTAGATATAGAAGTGGAGCATATTGATATATTAGAAAATTTCATTATCGCAGCGGGCATTAAGGGGAAGAAAAAATGGACAGAGCCTGAACTTTGGCAGGAAAAAATAGAATATTATTTTAGAGATTATTATAATAGAGATAAAGCAGACCTGGGGGAAGTTTCAGAGATGGATGCAAGTGAAACTGAAAAAGTAGAGGCTACTATTAAAATTCTAAATGATGCTAGAGATAAGGTCATAATACCCTTACTACAATTTAAAGAGAAATTAAAAGGTGGGGGTACGACTACAAAAATTTGCACTGTGCTATTTGAATTTCTTGAAACCATAAAGGTATATAAAACCTTGGAGCAATGGATAGAAGATTTCAAAAGCCAAGGGGCGCAGGAGTTCGTTACCGAATACAGTAAGATATGGAACCTAGTTATGGAGCTATTAGATCAGATGGTAGAGGTACTAGGAACGGAAACCTTATCCTTAGATGATTTTGTAAAAGTTCTATCCATGGGCTTTAGTAAACATCAAATGGGACTAATTCCACCAGCACTAGACGGAGTAACAGTTAGTAGCGTGGAGCGTATAAAAAGTCATGAGATAAGTGCGCTGTACATTGTAGGGGTAAATGATGGAGTGTTCCCAAGAGCAAGCAAGGAAGAGGGAATATTTACAGATGATGATAGAATGATTTTTAAACAAAACGGGGTAGGATTGGCCAGTGACACAAAAACTGAGGTGTTTAATGAGCAGTATTTAATTTATGCTACCATAACCATTCCAAGCAAATATTTAAATATAAGTTATCCCATAGCAGATTATGAAGGTAAAACCCTAAGACCTTCTATTATAATAACTAGACTTAAAGCACTATTTAAAGGATTAATAGAGGAAAGTAATATAACAGAATACAGTGAAGTTTTGCAAAGTACGCAAATAGGCTTGCAAAGTACGCAAGAAGGATTGCAATGTATACACGGTGATTATGAACTTCGCGAGGTATGTGCAAAAGTGCCAACCTTTAATGGTTTAATTTTCGCTCTAAGAAAATATTTAGAGGAAGGTAATATATCGGATCTTTGGATTAAAGTTTATAAATGGTACCAGAAGGAAACAGAATGGAGAGAAAAGAGTAATGCCATGTTTCGAGGATTTGACTATAAGAATGAAGTGAAAATGTTAGAAAAAGAAAAGGTGAAACTATTATATGGAGAAAAAAACTATTTTAGCGTATCTAGGATAGAAAAATATGAAGAATGTCCCTTTGCTTATTTTGTGCAATATGGACTAAAAGCTAAGGAAAGAAAAACTTTCACATTTTCATCACCAGACCTAGGTAGTTTTATGCACAGTGTTCTTGATAATTTTTCGAAACTTGTGGATAAAAGCGAAATGAAGTGGGCGAACCTTGAGAAGGATTGGTGCGAGAAAAATATTGCAACCATTGTAGAAAAAGAAGCAGAGGAAGGAATAAGTGGGTATATATTAAACAGTACACCAAGGTACAAGTACTTTACAGAAAGATTAAAAAGAGTTTTAAAGAAAACTATCTACGTCATAGTTGAGCAAATGAAAAATAGTGGATTTGAACCATTTGGTTACGAAGTATCCTTTGGCTTTGAAGAAGGAGATTATCCACCGATACAAGTAGAGCTATCCACAGGTGAAATGGTAAATCTAGTTGGTAGGATTGATAGAGTGGATAAGCTAATTACAGAGGGAGAAGAATTTTACAGAATAATAGATTATAAATCCGGTAATAAGGATTTTAAACTGTCTGATGTATATTATGGTCTTCAGATACAGTTATTGACCTACTTGGATGCCATGCTTAGAAATGAAAGCGAAGTTTCAAAAGAACCAATTTTCCCAGCAGGCATACTGTATTTTAAAATAGATGACCCTGTAATAAAGGCTAAAAATAATTTAGATGAAGAAGAACTAGAAAAAGCTGTAATGAAAGCTTTAAAAATGAAAGGGTTACTCCTAGCAGATATTAAGATAATTAGGGAAATGGATAGAAATATTGAGGGTGCTTCTCTAGTTGTACCAGTGTCTATTAAAAAAGATGGACAATTAGGATCAAGGTCATCAGTTGCAACTAAAGAGCAGTTTGAGATGTTGCTTAATCATGTTAAGGAGAATTTAATAAGCACCTGTGAAGAAATGCTAAGTGGAGAAATAGATATAAAGCCATACAAGAAAAAGGATGTCACACCCTGCACTTACTGTGAGTTCACATCAATTTGTCAATTTGACCCATCGCTTAAGGAAAATACTTATAAGATAATAAAAGATAGGAAGGACAAAGAAGTCTGGGAACTATTATCTAATGAAGCTCAGGGGGAGGTGAATAGTAATGATAAATAAAGAGAATGAAATTAGCCCAGATGAAAAAAAGGTTAATTGGACGCAGGACCAACAAAAAGCTATCTTCACTAGAGATTGTAATATTCTAGTAGCGGCAGCTGCAGGATCAGGAAAAACTGCAGTACTAGTGGAGAGAATAATAAAAATAGTAACGGATGAAAACAGGCCTACAGATATAGATAAGCTCTTAGTGGTTACATTTACGAATGCCGCCGCATCCGAAATGAGGGAGAGAATAGCTGAGGCAATTTCAAAGGAACTCCATAAAAATCCACAAAGCAGGTTACTTCAAAGGCAGTTAACATTATTAAATAAATCAAGCATTACAACTATTCATTCCTTCTGCCTTGATGTTATTAGAAGCAATTTTCATATAGTAGATTTAGATCCTAATTTTAGAATAGCAGACGCAACAGAAGCCGTGCTTTTAAAACAAGAAGCTTTAGAGGAGCTCTTTGAAGATAGATATGTACAATTAATTGAAGAAAAGAATAAGGTCGAAGAAAATAGTAGTTTAGTCCTAGAGGAGGTCCCTAGCTTTTTAGAGCTAGTCGAAGCCTACAGTAATAATAAAGAGGACTTAGGACTAAAAGCTATAGTGCTAAGCCTTTATAATTTTGCCATGAGTTCTACAAATCCGGTAAAGTGGTTACTCGATGCGGCAGAGGATTTTAACATTAAAGACGGATATCGCTTTAGTGATACCCCTTGGGCAGAGGTTTTAATGGGAGATATTAAAATAGAGCTACAAGGCATTGAAAAAGTAATGGTTAAGGCAATAAAAATAATAGTGGGTAATGAAGCCATTGGATTATATGAGGAAGTATTCAAAGCTGATTTAGCATTGATTGCAGACCTGCGCAGTGCTGCAGGCAACTGTTTTGAAAACTTGGCTGGAGTGTTTGAAGTTTTAAAATTTACAAAACTCACCACTATTAAGGCCTGCAAGGATAAGGAAAAGCAAAAGGTAGTACAAGAAATAAGAAATAAGGTGAAAAAACAATTACTAGAACTACAGCAACAGGTAATGAATGCAAATTCAGAGACTTCCTTAATGGATATTAAAAAAATGTACCCGCAAATGATGGAGTTATCAAGACTTGTTATAGATTTGCAGGAAAAATATAGAGAAAAGAAAAAGGAACGGTCAATTATTGATTTCAATGACTTTGAGCACTACTGCCTTGATATTTTGATTGAAAAGAATGAAGAGGGAGAAGTAATATTAGATTCTGACGGAAAACCAGAACCTTCTGCTGTAGCAGTGAGTCTTAGAAATAAGTATGAAGAAATCATGATAGATGAATATCAAGACAGTAATATGGTGCAGGAAACACTATTAAATATAATTTCAAGAGAGAAAATTGGTGCTCCGAATATATTCATGGTAGGAGACGTAAAACAAAGTATCTATAGATTTAGACAAGCAAGGCCAGAACTCTTCTTAGAAAAATATAATAAATATTCAAAGACTTACGGAGCAAAAACTAGAAAAATAACTTTGTACAAAAACTTTAGAAGTAGAGAACCAGTTATAAATGCAGTAAACTATATCTTCAAACAAATAATGTGTAAAAATATTGGAGATCTTGACTATACAGATGAAGAAGCTTTAAATTTAGGAGCACATTTTGAAGATTGTGAAGGCCCCGGAGTAGTAGGAGGAGCGGTGGAGCTACATCTTATTGAAAAGGAAGTTAAAGGTATAGAGGAAGAAGATACCCCAAATGTAGAGAGTGAAGAGGAATCAGGAGAAGAAGATAGCAAAACAAATGAGGAAGAGACTCCTACAAATATCCAATTAGAAGCTAGAATTGTGGCAAAAAGAATAAAAGAATTAATGCTGCATAATGAAGGTGAAGGGTTTAAAATTTTTGATAAAAACATTAAAGAATATAGAAATGCAGCCTATAAGGATATTGTAATATTACTGCGTGCTACATCCAATTGGGCGCCATCATTTTTGGAGGAATTAAAGCTTGCGGGTATACCTGTTTATGCAGATACAGGTACTGGATATTTTAGCACCGTAGAAATTCAAATAATCATGAGTCTCCTTCAAATTATAGATAACCCAAGACAGGATATTCCTATGCTTTCAGTACTACGTTCTCCAATAGGAGGATTTACCTCAGAGGAACTGGTAGACATAAGAATAGGTCAGAGAGAAGTGTGTTTCTATGAGGCAATGTTAAACTTCAAAGGTTCTATAGAAACAGAATATACAGAATCAAAGCAAAGCGAATCAACGAATAACAATGCATCGGTAACTAAAAAGCTTACAAAGTTCCTCGGGAAATTAAGCCACTTCAGGCAGATATGTAAGTATATGCCCATTGATGAGTTCATCTGGTATTTATACACGGACACTGGCTATTACGGTTATATAGGAGCCATGCCGGGAGGAATTCAAAGGCAAGCTAATTTAAGAGTGCTTTTCCAAAGGGCAAAGCAATACGCCGAAACCAGCTATAAGGGACTGTTTAATTTTATAAACTTCATAAACAAGTTAAAAATAAGCAGTGGAGATATGGGCAGTGCTAAAACCTTAGGTGAAAATGAAAATGTAGTTAGGATAATGAGTATTCATAAAAGTAAAGGGCTAGAATTCCCTGTGGTATTTTTAAGTGGTATGGGAAAAAACTTTAACCTAATGGATATAAATAAGAGCATATTATTTCATCATGAATTAGGATATGGACCGGATTTTGTAGACTCCTCGCGTAGAATTTCATATCCTACAATACTAAAACAAGCATTAAAAAAGAAAATAAAGATAGAAAGTCTTTCAGAAGAAATGAGAGTGCTATACGTGGCATTAACAAGAGCAAAGGAAAAGCTAATCATAACGGGGGCAATGAGAAATATAGAGAAAAACTTATCTAGAATGAGCTCTAGTTTAGAAGAAAATACTGAAAAACTAGGTGAATATGAAATTTTAAAAGCCAAAAGTTATTTGGATTGGATAGTGCCAGCGATAATAAGACACAACGACGGGAAACAATTAAGAGAGCTAATAGAAATCGATGAGAATAACGTAAACCTATTAAGTCATCCCGCTAGCTTTGAAGTATGCTTCTGGAATAGAGAGCACATAGTGAAAAACAACGTAGAGGAAGAAGAAAGTCCGGAACGTGCAGAGGAAAAGTTAGCCAGCCTTCAGGATGAAGCCACAGATGATAAATACCTTGCGGAAATTGAGAAAAGACTAGGATTTAAATATAAATATGAAATGTCTACAAAAATGCCAACAGTACTTACAGTAACAGAACTTAAAAGAAAATTTAATGCAGAGCTTACTGAAGGTGACTCGAATAATATATATGCGCCAAGACTTATAAATAAACCTAAATTTCTAGAGGAAACTAAGGGGTTAACTCCAGCAGAAAAAGGAACCGCTATGCACTCAGTGGTCCAGAGATTAGATTTAACTAAAGTCTCAACAATAAGAGAAATTGAGGGGCAAATTAAGATTTTGGTTGAAAAACTTTTAATGTCAAAGGAAGAGGGCAAAGCTGTAAGAGCAGAAAAACTAGTAAAGTTATTTAAAACAGATCTTGGGAAAAGAATGATAAAAGCTTATGACCTAAAGGTTTTAAAAAGAGAAGTGCCCTTCCATATGGAAATTAGTGCAACAGATATAGAAAAAAATCTTTCGATTGAAATATATGGAGATGAAAAAATAATACTTCAAGGAATAATAGACTGCTATTTTGAGGAGAATGGAGAAATAATTCTAGTAGATTATAAAACGGACTCCGTCAAAGGAGGAGCGACCTCTTCATTAATAGAGAAATACAAATCTCAGCTGGATTATTATGCAAAAGCACTAGAAGCGACCCTTGGAAAACAAGTCAAAGAAAGCTATCTATACTTATTTAGTATAGATGAAGCCGTAGAAGTAAAATAAAAAGTTAAGGAAGGGGCGAAAAAAATGAGAATACTTCACACCTCCGATTGGCATCTGGGGAAGACCCTGGAGCAGTACAGTAGACTAGAGGAACAGGAAGAATTTCTACAAGAATTTATTGAGATAACTCAAAATAACAATATAGATTTAGTTATTATAGCTGGAGATATCTATGACAATGGAAATCCGCCAGCAAAGGCAGAAAAAATGTTTTATAGTACACTGAAGAATATAACGCAAAGTGGTAAAACAGCAGTGATAGTCGTGGCAGGGAACCATGATAATCCTGAAAGGTTAGTAGCGGCTAGCCCACTTGCATATGAGCATGGAGTGATACTACTCGGCGAACCAAAGAGCATAGCAAGAGAGGGTGTATTTGGAGAATTTAGTTCTGAAAATAAAGTCGACTTTGAGATAATAGAAAGTGGTGAAGGTTATTTAGAACTTAGGATAAGAGGTGAAAAGGCGGTTATTATAACACTGCCATATCCAAGTGAAAAAAGGTTAAATGAAGTACTTTCAATAGGGATAAGTGATGAGGAAAGGCAAAAGAGCTACTCTGACAGAATAGGAGAGCTACTTGAAATGCTATCTACTAAATATAGAGATGATACCGTAAACATAGCAGTATCCCACCTTTATGTTATGGGGGGAGAGGAAAGTGGATCAGAGAGAAGTATTCAACTTGGAGGAAGTCTTTCAGTTTCACCTTCTGAATTTCCAGATAATGCGCAGTATACAGCCTTGGGTCATCTTCATAGACCACAAAAGGTGCCAGGAACTAAGGGCAAGATAAGATATTCCGGTTCCCCAATTCAATATAGTAAAAGTGAAATAAACTATAGCAAGGGAGCGTATCTCGTAGATGTTAAAGCTGGCAAGGAGGCTGAAATATCACAAATAATGTTTAGAAACTATAAGCCTATAGAAGTATGGAAATGTGACAGCGTGGAAGATGCATTAGAAAAATGCAAAGAAGAAAGCGAACGTAGTATTTGGGTGTACCTTGAAATAAAGACAGTAGAAATAATAAGCACAGAGAATATAAAGGAAATGAAAAGACTAAGAGCGGACATAGTTTCCATACAACCAATTATAGAAGGCATTGACAGCGCGGAAGATTTAGAGGAAAGCCTAAGGGAAAAATCAATGGAGGAAATGTTTAAAGAATATTTTATAAAAGCAAAAGGTGGGCTAGAACCTTCAAAAGAGATAATGGAATTATTCTTAAGTATAGCAATAGATGATGAGGAGGATTTGATCGATGAAACCAGTAAATCTTAAAATTAAGGGGTTAAATTCCTTTGTAGAGCAGCAGACTATTGAGTTTTCAAAGCTTACAGAAAAAGGACTTTTCGGTATCTTCGGTCCAACGGCTAGTGGGAAATCAACTATCTTAGATGGGATAACTATAGCTCTTTATGGAAAAGTATCTAGAGACACAAAAGAGTTTGTAAACACAGAGACCGATGTAGTAGAAATAAGCTATGATTTCGAAATAGGGGTAGGAAGAACTCGAAAGCTATATAGATCAGAAAGATGTATAAAGAGATTGAAAACTGGATACTTCAAAACTGCATATGCAAGGCTCATAGAAATAAATAAGGAAAATCCTCTAGAAAATAAGGTGCTAGCAGAAGGTCCAAAGGACGTTGAAGAAAACATTATAGACATTATAGGATTAAAAGTTGAGGATTTTACAAGATCTGTGGTGTTGCCACAAGGTAAATTCAATGAATTTTTAAAGCTTAATGGAAAAGAAAGAAGAAATATGCTAGAGAGAATATTTGCCTTAGAAAAATACGGTACCAAGCTCTATGAAAAAATAAGAATAGTTAGAAATGAAAACTTAAAGACTCAAACTATGCTCGAGGGAGAAATGAAGGGCTATGAAAATATAGGTGAAGAAGCTCATAATGAAATAAAGGAGACACTAACTCATTTAAAGGAAGAAGAAAAAGAACTTAAAGTGCAGAAGAGTACTTTAGATAAGCAATATGAAGAATACAAAACGACCTGGGAGCTACAACAAGAAAAAAACCAGTATGAAAAAAAGGTAGCTGACTTAAAAGAGCAAGAAGAAGAAATTAAAAGTAAAAAAGAAAAATTCACTAAAGGAAGCTCAGCACTAAACGTAAAACCCTTTATTGAGAATGTTAGTGACACCAAAGTAAGCATGGCTACAAACCACGCTTGCCTCCAGAAACTAAGTAGCGCTTTTCAAGTTATATGTGAAAAGCTAAGTATTACAAAAACCTCTTATGAGGAAGCTTGGAACTCTAAAAATAATAAACTCCCTATTTTAATTGAGAAGGAAGCTAATCTAAAACAAGCTATATCTATCGGAAAGAAAATAAGCTGCCTCGCTATCGAAAAAAATGCTCTTTTAGAGCAGCATAAAGAGCTTACACACAATATAAGCCAAAAGAATTTAGATTACAATCTTATTGAAGATAATAAGGTAAAAAAAGAAAAGAAACTAGGAGTCATCGAAGAAAGTCTAGGTGAAATAGAAATATTGCCAGAATATAGGGAAATTTTGCAAAACACTTACAATAGTGAGCTAGAAGTTTTAGCTGCGGAGAAGAATGTAGAAGGGTTTAAAAATAAAGAGGTAGCCTTGGAAAAGGCTACACATACTACATCTCTAATGTATAAAAAAGCAATATTACTGCAGGAAAGTAAACATAATAAATTAGTGCTTTTGCAAGAAAAAAGTAAAGAACTAGCGAATAATTTCCCGGGTGATAATAATTTGTTGCTAGACAAACAGAAGTCGTATAGCACATTACGAGATACCCTAGAAAAAGCTGTAGAAAACAATAAAATAAAGGGCGAGCTTCAAGGTAAATGTAGTATTATTAATAGTGATATTGAAAAAGTTAGTTTAAACTTAGAAAATAGTGAAAAAACTATAGAAAATACGAAGAACCAGCTTGAAAGTATAGAAAAAGAGATAAAAACAATAGAGATAAGCGACATGGCAGCAGTTTTAGCTTCTAATTTACAAGAAGGAAATGAACTAGGTGAACCAAGACTATGCCCAGTATGCGGTTCGGAGCATCATCCTAAGTTAGCAGAGCTAAAATATACTACTGCTTTAGCAGATGTAAAAAAATCAAAGCAAAAAGAAGAGTTAAGCTTAGAAAAACTATCTAAAGATTATCAAAAGGAGCAGATCACAAAGGCTGAGCTTTTAAGAGATGCGGAGAATATAAATAATCAATTAGCACTAGTATGTGAAAAGCTTGGTGGGGTAAACATTGAGGAAATTTATGAGGAGAAGAACACAAGCGAAAAAGAATTAGGTAAGTTTAAAGAAAACTTAGAAAATTACAACAAACAAAAAACTGAGATAGACTTAGCATTAATTAAAATTTGGGATGAAAAAAGTAAGATAGACAGTGAGGCAGCGACACTTAGGGAAGGCTTAAAAAAAGAAAATGAAGCACTAATAGCAATAGAGGGCGAGATTTCTATTGCATTAGAAAAACTAAAACGATTTAAAGAAGAGTCCCAGCTTTTTAAAGGTTACTTGCTTAAGCAAGAAGAGTCATTTAAACAAAAACAAAGGGCAGATATAGTATCACAATCCACGAAAGAAAAAATACAGCAACTTAAAGAATTAGATAATGAGGTAATAAAATTAACTGCCACAGCTAAGAAGCTTCGAGTAGATATAGTAACACTAGAAAAGGAAAGGATAGATGTAGACAAGTTCTTAAAGAATCTTACCAACTCAAAAACAGAAATAGAAACTAGTGGAAAGGGGAAAAAGGAAGAAATAGAACGTTTGACTATCCAAATTGTGGAACTATGTGGATTCACGCCTTCAACGTCACCTACTTCTTTAAATGCTCTTACTCCGGAAATTGAAATAGAAAAAGTAAGAAACGAAATAAAAGACATCACTTTAAAAGAGTCCAGTTTAAAAGTGATTTTAGAAAAAGAGAATATAGAAAAGCAAAGCATCGATACTCAGAAGACCAGTGAAGAAAACAGAAGTGAAATGCTTTTAAAGATGCTAATTGAGGGAGAAAAAAAATTAAATCTATCGCTTAAAGAAAACTTCTTTGAAACTAGTGAAATAGCTACACTATATTTAATTCCAAGAGGAGACTTAATACTAATAGAAAAAGAAATAAAACAGCATGAACAAGTGGAGCGTAGCATCACAGACAATTTGCAAAGAGTAGAAAGTTTGCTTGGTGGAAAAGAAATAGATGCTGGCCTATTTGAAGAGTTAAAAGAAAAAAGAGAATCAGTCCAGAAGGTTTTAGAAGAAAAAAATAAGGATTTGGGTGCCCAATATCGTGCCCTAGAGGAAATGGAAAGGAAACTACAAGAAATTAAAGCTATTTTAGTAAAGAAGGGTGAAGTAGAACATAGGCTTAGTCTTTTAAGAGAACTTGACACCTTAATACAAGGGAATAAATTTGTAGAATATGTAGCCATGAAGCAACTGAAATATATATCTATGGAGGCATCAAAACGCTTAAAGGAAATAACAAGAGGACGTTATGCACTAGAACTTGATGCTGATGGAGCCTTTGTTATGAGGGATGATTTTAATGGAGGCACAAGACGTGAAACTAACACTTTGTCCGGTGGAGAAACTTTCTTAACCTCACTATGTCTTGCACTGGCACTATCCTCACAGATTCAACTAAAAGGTAGTGCTCCACTAGAGTTTTTCTTTTTAGATGAGGGTTTCGGGACTTTAGACACGGACCTTTTAGAGATAGTAATGAATTCACTTGAAAAGCTTCATTCAAGCACTTTGTCTGTGGGAATAATAAGTCATGTGGAGGAACTTAGGAATAGGGTACCTATAAAACTAATAGTTACACCAGCAGAGCAGGGACAGGGAGGGAGCAAGGTTAAACTCGAGTATACGTA
>NZ_JAENWL010000008.1 GCF_016650095.1 Clostridium sp.
AAAGGCTATGAAATATTTTATTTAACTTCAATACAATCTCATTTATATAAAATCGCATATATAAAAATAGCAAAACTAAGAGGTATATGACTAGCATATACCTCTTAGTAAATTAGTAATTTAGATTAAAGGTTCTTTTCGTACTGTTCTATCATTTTCTTAACCATTTGTCCGCCTACAGATCCGTTTTGTCTAGAAGTTAGATCTCCGTTGTATCCGTTTGTTAAATTAACGCCAACTTCTTGAGCAGCCTCCATTTTAAATTTGTTCAATCCTTCTCTTGCTGCTGGTACTAATGTTTTTGCCATTTGTAAATCACTCCTTTTTTAATATATTTTTGTTATGATAGTATCTTGCGCAGAAATACAAAATATATAATATAATACTTAAGGGAAATAAGGCAATTGCAACATTTTAAATTAATACTTGTATATATATATAACATTTGAATAATAAGAGAAATTATTCCATATTGGAAAATAGTTTTTATGACCATGACTTGGGCAAAGTACATATAAGTTTATATGATTTATTTTCATGTCTCTTAATAGCAAAAGAAGAGGCATATGTCTAGCATATACCTCTTCTTTTCGCTATTTACAATTTGAATTATAAATTTTTCTCGTACTGTTCTACCATTTTCTTAACCATTTGTCCGCCTACAGATCCATTTTGTCTAGAAGTAAGATCTCCATTGTATCCTTCTGATAAATTAACTCCAACTTCTTTAGCTGCTTCCATTTTAAATTTGTTTAGACCTGCTTTTGCTTGTGGTACTAATGTTTTGTTTGCCATGAATAACGACCTCCTTCAAATTTTATAATTATTGTATGATAATAGTTTATCCACAGATTTGATTATTATTTTAGTTTGTTAAAGGGAAGTTTTGAAAATTATATACTCTTTAGAAAATTTTTGATTGGTTAATTTTAATATATACTAGAACTTTCTATTCTAATTGGTATATAATAATGTAGAATATACTGAGTAAAACATCTGTTTTATAAAGGTATTCAAACGTAAAGCATGTTTTTAGAAGGAGTGTTAAAGTGGGAAAACACAAAATAATAATGACTGGTGGAGGCTCAGCGGGACATGTAACACCAAATCTTGCGCTTATACCAAAACTTAAAATGTTAGATTATGAAATCGAATATATTGGTACAAAAGAAGGTATTGAGAGAAAAATAATAGAGGGCGAAAATATAAAATATTATTCTATTTCTAGTGGAAAACTTCGAAGATATTTTGATTTTAAAAATTTTACTGATCCTTTAAAAGTAGTTAAGGGGATTTTTGAGGCAAGAAAAATAATTAAAATGCAAAAGCCTGATATTGTCTTTTCTAAGGGTGGTTTTGTTTCTGTACCTGTAGTACTTGCCGCATATTTAAATAAAGTGCCAGTAATTGCACATGAATGTGATATTACACCAGGACTTGCTAATAAAGTAGCAGCTCCCTTTTGTACAAAGGTATGTGTAACTTTTCCAGAGGCATTAGATAAGATAAAAAAAGGTAAAGGAGTAGTAACCGGAAATCCTATACGACGAGAATTATTGGAAGGAAGTAAAATAAAAGCAATTCAGATATGTGGCTTTAAAGATAAAAAACCAGTATTATTAATTATTGGTGGTAGCTTAGGATCTAAAGCTATAAACGAGGCTATACGGACAAATCTTGAGAAATTGATTTTGGAATACAATGTTATTCATATTTGTGGCAATGGCAATTTTGATAAGGCACTCCAAAACAAAAGTGGTTATAAGCAGTTTGAGTATACAAAAGATGAATTGCCTCATTTATTGGCCGCTGCAGATATTGTTGTGTCTAGGGCAGGAGCAAATGTTATTTTTGAACTCTTGGCACTAAGAAAACCTAATTTATTAGTTCCCTTATCAGCTAAAACTAGCAGAGGGGATCAAATACTTAATGCAAGATCTTTTGAAAAAAGCGGATACAGCATGGTTATTCAAGATGAAGAGTTAACTCCTGAAAATTTAGAAATGAAAATTAAAGAATTGTACGATGATAGATACAAATATGTTAAAAACATGAATTCGAGCAACACTGAAAAAAGCATAGATTTAATAGTTGAATTAATAGAAAAATATAGGAAAAGATGAGGAAAGTAAAATTTCTTCATCTTTTTTTTATTAGGGGCATGAAAATGTTCGTCTCATCAGTGAATAGTTATTTTTTTAGGATGCCTAAAAAAGTATGAAAAAGTGTAAACTGTAGATATAAGAATATATTTTTGCTTTTTATTTAAAATAAAAAATAGCAAAACTCAAAATATTAACAACAATGGAGGAAGAGAATGGAACTAAAATTTTTAGGCGCAACTGAGTGCGTTACAGGATCATGTCATATGTTAAAGCTACGAGACAAAACCATTTTATTGGATTGTGGATTATATCAAGGAGGAGATGGAAAACCTAATAAAAATGAAAATTTTCAATTTAATCCGAAAGATATAGATTTGCTGATATTATCCCATGCCCACATAGATCATAGTGGCAGAATTCCACTATTATATAAGAATGGATTTAAAGGTGAAATAATTTGCATTAAAGCTACAATGGAGTTATGTCAAGTAATGCTTCCAGATAGTGGCCACATTCAGGAGATGGAGGCTGAGTGGGAAAATAAGAAGCTAAAAAGAAAAGGACTTAAGCCCATAGAAACATTGTATTCATCCAAAATTGCAGAAGAATGTTTAAAACTTTTTAAAAGTTATTCTTATAATGAGGAAATAAAACCTTTTGATGGGTTAACAATTACATTTAGGGACGCAGGGCATTTACTGGGATCGGCTATTACAGAACTTCAAGTGCAAGAAAAAGAAGGGCCGGTAGTAAAACTTGTTTATAGTGGGGATTTAGGCAATTTTAACATTCCACTAATAAATGATCCTACATTTGTAGAAAGTGCAGATTACCTAATTATGGAAACTACTTATGGCGATAAAGTGCACGATAATTACAAAGATGTATTAAAAGAATTGGCAAATATAGTAAAAGAAACTTTTGATAGAGGAGGAAACGTTATAATTCCATCCTTCGCAGTAGGAAGAACTCAGGAGGTTATTTATGCCTTGAATAAGTATTTTGAAGAAGATATGCTTAAAAATCTCCGAGTATATGTGGATAGTCCACTTGCAGAAAAAGCAACAATAATTTTCGAAAATAATAGAGAAATTTTTGATTCTGAGGCAAAAGAACTTGAAAAACATGATAGTAATGTATTGGATTTTCAAGGGCTAAACTTTACCCACTCTCCAGAGGAGTCTATGAAATTGAATGATGAGAAAAGTGGGATAATAATAATATCTACTAGCGGAATGTGTGATGCAGGTAGAATAAAACATCATTTAAAGCATAGTTTATGGAAAAATGAAAATTCTATAGTATTTGTAGGATACCAAGCCGAAGGGACTTTAGGTAGAAAAATTTTAGATGGAGATAAAATGGTTAAAATTTTCGGGGAAGATATTGCGGTTAGTGCATCTATATATAATTTGCAAGGGCTTTCTGGCCATGCAGATAAAAATGGCCTAATTAATTGGATAGAGCATATTGCGATAAAACCTAAGCAGATTTTTCTAGTACACGGTGATATTGATTCCCAAAAAAGCTTTAAGGAAGTATTAGATTCAAAAAATTATAAGTCTACAATTGTTAAGTGTGAAGAAAAATACAAGATAGAATAATTATCAGTGCTCAGGTATTTTATATTAATAATGCCTGGGTACTGATAATGATGAATATTTCCACATAGAAGTTGAATAAAAGAACAACAATCATTGGTTAAAATTTACATAACAATATATATTTGGACATTATAGTAGAATTTTAGCATAAATTAGTTCTTTTTACTTTATAAAGAAAAGATTAAATCATATTGTAATATAATTGTAATATAAATAGCAAAAAAACTTGAATAATTTTCATTTTGCTGTATACTTAAAGGGTAATAAGAACTATCTAGTAATATAAAATATGAGGTGATAGTAATGAAAAAATTAACAATAATTTATTCGAGCAATGGCGGAAATGTTGAAGTTTTAGCTAATCATATAGCTAAAGGTGCAACTGATGCAGGTGCTGAGGTACTAGTTAAACTAGCTAGTCAAGCAACAGTGGAAGATGTAACTAATGCAGATGCAGTTGCTTTTGGAAGTCCATCAATGGATAACAATAGAATTGATCAACAAGAAATGCAACCTTTCATTGAAAAATTCAAACTAATTCCAGTTAATAATAAAACTACAGCTTTATTTGGATCTTATGGATGGGATAATGGAGAATTTATGAGCAAATGGAAGACTCTAATGAAAGATTACCAATTTAATGTTACACAAAGTTTAACCGTTAATGAAGCTCCTACTAATGAACAATTAGTTGAAGCAGAAGAAATGGGAAAAAATTTGTCTAAATAACATTTAATTAAAAAGTGCATAATATGCAATAATAAGATAATTTGCAAATTACATAGTATAAACAGGATTAGTCTATAATAACTAACACTTTTAAGTATTAGTTAGTTTTGCATGAATTTTATTAAATAACTATTCAATATTTTTAAAAATATTATATAAAGAAAGAAGGCTTATTAAATGAGAAAAATGAAAACTATGGACGGTAATACAGCAGCAGCACACGTTGCATACGCGTTTACAGATGTGGCAGCAATTTATCCTATAACACCATCTTCAACAATGCCTGAGTATTGTGATGAACTGGCAGCCAAAGGAACAAAAAATGTATTTGGTCAAAAACTTAAAATTGTAGAAATGCAATCAGAAGCAGGAGCTGCAGGAACAGTTCACGGATCACTTCAAGCAGGAGCTTTAACTACTACATTTACATCTTCTCAAGGTTTGCTTCTAATGATTCCAAATATGTATAAAATAGCAGGAGAACTTTTACCTGGAGTATTCCATGTAGCCGCTAGATCACTTGCTACTCATGCACTTAATATTTTTGGAGATCACCAAGATGTAATGGCTACTAGGGCAACAGGATTTGCAATGCTTGCTGAAGGAAGCGTACAAGAAGTAATGGACTTAGCACCAGTTGCACATTTAGCAGCTATTGAAGGGAAAATTCCTTTTGTAAGTTTCTTTGATGGATTTAGAACTTCTCATGAAATACAAAAAATTGAGACATGGGATTATGAAACTCTAGGAAGCCTTGTAAATAAAGATGCAGTTCAAGCATTTAGAAATAGTGCAATGAATCCAGAACATCCTGTAACTCGTGGAACAGCACAAAACCCAGACATTTATTTTCAAGGAAGAGAAGCTGCAAACTCATATTATGATGCTCTTCCAGCAAAAGTTGAAACAATTATGGGTAAAATAAATTCATTAATCGGAACTGACTACCATTTATTTAATTACTATGGTGCACCAGATGCAGATAGATTAATAATAGCAATGGGATCAGCTTGTGATACAATTGAAGAAACTGTTGATTATTTAAATGCAAAGGGTGAAAAGGTTGGAGTACTTAAGGTACATCTTTACAGACCATTCTCACTAGACCATTTCTTTAAATACATACCTAGTACAGTTAAAAAAATATCAGTACTCGATAGAACTAAAGAACCAGGTTCTGTAGGAGAACCATTGTATCAAGATGTTAGAAATGCTTATTTTGAAGTAGAAAACAGACCAGTTATAGTTGGTGGAAGATATGGACTAGGTTCAAAAGATACTACTCCAAATCAAATTGTTGCTGTATATGATGCTTTAAAAGCAGATTCTCCTAAAAATGGATTTACTTTAGGTATAGTAGATGATGTTACTAATACATCTCTTTCAGTTGGAGATTCTATTACAACTACACCAGAGGGAACTAAAGAATGTAAATTCTGGGGACTAGGATCAGATGGTACTGTTGGAGCAAACAAGAGTGCTATAAAAATCATAGGAAACCATACAGATATGTATGCTCAAGCATACTTTGCATATGATTCTAAAAAATCAGGTGGAATTACAGTTTCTCATTTAAGATTTGGTAAGAAAGCTATAAAATCACCATATTTAATTAATTCTGCAGTTTATGTTGCTTGTGGTAATCAAGCTTATGTAAGTAAATATGATGTTCTAAAAGGAATTAAAGATGGCGGAACATTCTTGTTAAATTGCATATGGAATATGGAAGATTTAGAAAAGAATTTACCAGCTTCTATGAAGCAATATATAGCTAATCATAATATTAACTTTAATGTTATTAATGCGGTTGCTATAGCTGAAGAAATAGGTCTTGGCGGAAGAGTCAATATGATTATGCAAGCTGCTTTCTTTAAATTAGCTGACATTATTCCAGTAGAAGATGCAGTTAAATATCTTAAGGAGGCAGTTGTTACATCTTACGGTAAAAAAGGTGAAAAAGTTGTTAATATGAACAACGCTGCAATAGATAAAGGTGTTGAATCAGTTGTTAAGATCAATGTTCCAGAAAGCTGGAAAACTGCTGTAGATAAAACTGAATCAACAAAAGTTAGACCAGATTTCATTAAAAATGTAGTTGATGTAATGAATAGACAAGAGGGAGATTCCCTTCCTGTTAGTGCATTTGTTGGAATAGAAGATGGATCTTTAACACCAGGAACAGCTGCTTATGAGAAGAGAGGAATTGCTGTTAACGTACCAGAATGGCAAGTAGATAAATGTATACAATGTAATCAATGTGCATATGTATGTCCTCATGCTGTAATAAGACCATTCTTAGCTTCTGATGCAGAACTTAAGAATGCTCCAGCTAACTACCAAAGTAAAAAAGCTCAAGGTGGAAAGAATTTTGAAGGTATGAATTTCACTATAGGTATAAGTTTAGAAGATTGTACAGGATGTGGTAATTGTGCAGAAGTATGTCCAGCAAAAGAAAAAGCACTAATCATGAAACCATATGCTTCACAAGTAGAAAAAATAGAAAATTGGGAATTTGAATTAGCATTATCTGAAAAAGAAAACCCAATGGGAACAGCAACTGTTAAGGGAAGTCAATTTGAACAACCATTAATGGAATTCAGTGGAGCTTGTGCTGGATGTGGAGAAACACCATATGCTAGACTTATTACTCAATTATTTGGAGATAGAATGCTAGTAGCTAATGCTACAGGATGTTCTTCAATTTGGGGCGGAAGTTCTCCAGCATCACCTTATACAGTTAATAAATCAGGTAAAGGACCAGCTTGGGCTAATTCATTATTTGAAGATAATGCTGAGTTTGGACTTGGAATGTTTATTGGAACTCAACAATTAAGAGATAAGGTTGAAATGTCAGCTGTTGAAGCTTTAACTTTAAATACAAGTAAAGAATTAAAAGCAGTTATTAATGAATGGATTGAAAATAAGGAAGATGCAGAAGGTTCAAAAGCTGCAACAACTAAAATGTTACCATTATTAACAGCTGAAAAAGATAATAATGAAGCATTAAAAGAAATATTTAGTAAAAAAGATCATTTAGTTAAAAAGTCTCAATGGATATTTGGTGGAGACGGTTGGGCTTATGATATTGGATACGGTGGTGTTGATCACGTACTCGCATCTGGAGAAGATGTAAATATTTTTGTATTTGACACAGAAGTATATTCAAATACAGGAGGTCAAGCTTCAAAATCAACTCCAACAGCAGCTGTAGCTAAATTTGCAGCAACAGGAAAGAGAACTAAGAAAAAAGATTTAGGTATGATGGCAATGAGTTACGGATATGTTTATGTTGCTCAAATAGCAATGGGTGCTGATAAAAATCAAACACTAAAAGCTATAAAAGAAGCAGAAGCTTATAAAGGACCATCACTTATAATTGCTTATGCTCCATGTATCAATCATGGTCTCAAAGTTGGAATGGGTTGTACTCAACTAGAAACTAAGAGAGCTGTTGATTCTGGATATTGGGGTATGTTTAGATTTAATCCAGCTTTAAAAGAAGCAGGAAAGAATCCATTTATATTAGACTCTAAAGAACCAACTACTTCATTTAGGGATTACCTAATGGGAGAAGTAAGATATTCTTCACTAGCAAAAACATTCCCAGAAGTAGCAGAAGAATTATTTGTTAAAACAGAAAAAGATGCTATGGAAAGATTAGCAGGATACAAAAAACTTGCAAGTCAAGAATAGTATTTAAAAATGCATAGGTAAAGGAAGATGAATTAAATTTCATCTTCCTTTTACTTTAAAAATACTTTAGGAACAGACTTAACAATAATTTAACAAAAAAGAATTCAAAAAACCCTTTTAAAATGTTGTGATTAAGGGTAGAATTAGAACATACTGAAAGTAGGAGGTACTACATTATGAATGAAGATAAAAAAACATCTTGTGGATGTGAAAATGACCATGAAAATGAAGGTTGCGGATGCGGTGGTCACGAACATGACCATGAAAATGAAGGCTGTGGCTGTGGAGGTCATGATCAAACTGAAGAAAATGAAGGCTGTGGGTGTGGTTGTGGATGCGGTGAAGGCGAAGGCGAAGCACTAACAGTAGATTTAGAAGATGAAAATGGGAACGTAGTTCCATGTGAAATAGTAGATGGATTTACTTTTAAAGAGAATGAATATGCGCTAGTTCAAAATCCTGAGGATGATTCAATATATCTTTTCAAAGTAATTGGAGATGAAGAAACAGGAGAATTAGTTATTCCTGAAGATGAAGAATTTGAAGAAGTAACAGCATATTATGAAGAAATGATTAAAAACGAGAAATAATACTGTGAAAGGGTCGTTGCAAATGCAGCGGCTCTTTTTAAGGTTTAACGATAGTTCAGAAGGAATTAATAGTAAGTGTTGGTAATAATATATTTTAAAAGGAGATTAACTGATGAAAGAAAAATTAGCTATTTTTGATGTGGATTTTACTTTAACAAAACGAGAGACTTTATTAGAATTTTATTTTTTCATGATCAAAAAGAATCCCAAATTCATAAAATATCTACCCAAAAGTATAATTTCGTCCATCTTTTACGTTTTCAAGATATATGATGCTTCAAAAGTAAAAAAAACCTTTATAAGATTTATTGATGGTATAGAAGAAAATGAAATGAAAAAAATCGTCAAGGAATTTTATGAAAAACGTTTAAGTAAAATATTATATAATGATGGTATTGTTATGATGAAGAAAATGAAAGCACAGGGATACAAAATTTATTTAATTTCTGCTTCCGCTGAATTTTATTTAAGCGAGTTCTACAACATTAAGGAAGTAGACAAAGTAATAGGAACTCGGTTTACTACTGAGAATGGCTTACACAGAAATACAATTTCTGGGGAAAATTGTAAAGGCGATGAGAAAGTAAAAAGATTAAAAGAATTCTTGAAAAACGAAAATATTGAAGTTGATTTTGAAAGCTCATATATGTTTTCAGATTCTCTTTCTGATTTGCCACTTTTTAATTTAGTTGGACATCCTTATTTAATAAATTTCAGGAAAACACATGATAAAATTGAAATTTTGAAATGGAAATGATAGACTATTTATATAAAAATAAAAATAATATTATTGGTATTTATAAGAGATAAGAATTAATAATTAATAATTGTTATCTCACAAAAAAACACTGGGAGGATTATATGGATAAGAGCATATATACATACTTTTTATTTAATGACGAATTTAAGATAAGTAGTGAATTTGAAAATTACAATACAAGTATAGGAAAGTCACTATATGAAGTAATTAGGATAAGTGATGGAATCCCTATTTTTCTCATGGAACATATAAAGCGTCTTGAAAATTCTGCAAAAATCATGAAATATAATTTAAACATCTCAAGTAATGAAATTATAAATCGAATTGTTAAACTAATATTTAAGAATAGTGTTTGTGATGGTAATATGAAATTAGTTATAAATGATAATTTTTTAGCATATTTTGTTCCATATAATTATCCGTCAAAGCAGGAGTATGCAGAGGGTGTAAAAACTATTACTTTTCACGGGGAGAGAAGTAATCCAAATGCTAAAGTTATCAATAGCGTTTTTAGAGAAAAAGTAAATGAGCAGATTAATAATGAAAACGCATACGAGGCAATTTTAGTGGATGATGCCGGGTTTATTACTGAGGGTAGCAAATCAAATATTTTCTTGGTTCAGGGGTCTACAGTAGTAACCTCAAAGGTTATCAATGTGCTACCAGGTATTACAAGAGAATTTGTTATAAAAACTTGTGAAAAGTTAAATATAGTGTTTCAAGAAAAAAATATTCATGAAAGTGACCTTGAATCATACGATGGTTTGTTTATTTCTGGAACCTCTCCAAAGGTATTACCAATAAAAAGTGTGGATGGATTTTATTATAATTCATCAAAAAATAAAATAATAAATTCAATAATGAGTGAATTTGATGCTGAATTTAATAAGGATAAACAGAAATTTGTAAAGTTTACGCAAAGTAGAACGATAAACAAATAAAACCTTTTAAAGGTTAGGTAGGAAATCGAGAAATTATGATGTAATTTCTGTAAAGAAAGAGGTGGTATAGGTGGTAGCTAAGGAGGGACCTAAAAAATTCGAAGGAGTTAATGTTAAAGAATGTTTACGATTTGCAAGTGAAAATTTAGGTGTTCCAGTGGAAAGGTTTAAATATTCAATACTAGAGGAAAAAAGAGGTTTGTTTAAGAAACATGCAATAATTTCTAGTGATGCTATAGATCCTATAGAAGCTATAGATCCTATAGAAGCTATAGAAGGAATAAATAATGAAGATACCATTGAATCATGTGCTCTTCGGGAAGAAAAAAATGGAACTATAGAGATTAGGGATGGGATTATTATTATAAAAAACCCCTGTGAGGGTGGGAAACCAGCAGTGATTTCTACTACAAAAGACATTTTACTAACTGTAAATGAAGAAAAAGTTAAATTAAGAGTCCCCGTATATGCGGAAAGCAAGATTGAAACTTCTTTTAAAGAAGATGTAATTTCTTTAAAAGAAAATGAAGCTGAAAGGCATATGAATTTAAGGACAAGTTCAAACAATATGGAAGCATATGTTAGTATTATTTATAAACCTAAAATCATTTATAAACTAAAAGATGCTGTGGCCGTAAATTCAATTACAGTGGAAATAGACGTAAAAGAAGAAATTATGCCACCAAAATTTACAGAATCAGAGATTAAACGTGAACTAGAAAATTATAATATTAAATATGGAATTTTGAAAATGAGTATTATAAAATGTGCCACCAGCAATGAAATTTCAGAACTGCTAATTGCAGCTGGGAAGAAACCTATATATGCAATAGACGATAGACTAGAAATCAAATACAATGAGGAAGATATGAAAAATGATCAGGACGTTGATAATAATAAGGCTATAGACTTTAAGGCTATAGGTATGGTCAAAGGAGTAGAAAAAGGACAAGTTTTAGCTGTTGTGTGTCCGGGGAAAAATGGAGAAGAAGGAATAGATATTACAGGTAAGATATTAAAAGTTAAAAATTTAAAAAAAATAGTGTTATGTGCAGGAGACGGCTGCGAAATGGCAGATGAATATACTGTTGTGGCAACAAGCGAAGGTAAACCTTCTTCAAGAGGAAATATTTTTTTCGTTTATAAAGTACATGAGATAAATGGAGATGTAGAATTAAAAACAGGAGATATTAAGTTTGTGGGGGATATTATTATAAGTGGTAGTGTACTAGAAGGTATGAAAGTAGAAGCAGGTAATAGTATTTTAATTAAAAACAATGTATCAGAGGCAGAAGTCACTGCCAGTGGTGATGTTACTGTAAGGGGCAATGTGATTCATTCAAGAGTCGCAGCTGGAAAAGAAGATGTATTAACCCTACAATATTTAAGTGACTTAAACATCATGAAAAACGATCTCACAAAATTAATAGCTTCCATAACTCAATTGAAAGACATGAACCTTATAGAAAGAAATATTAGCGATGGTGAACTTATTAAAACCTTACTTGAAACAAAATTCAAGAAACTTCCTCTAACTTCCAGTAGGGTAGCTAAAAAAATACTTGAGCTGCATGGCTCAGAGGATGAATTGTTATTTATCATTAAAAACAGAATACTTGATCTGGGACCTCTTAATATCAATAATTATGATGAATTAAATGATGCAGTGAAAATTATTGATAATAAAATTTCTGGTTTAGAAATGAATTTAACCCTTCCAGTGGATGTGGTGCTAGACTATTGTCAAGACTCAATAATCAAGAGCTCAGGTAATATTATTTTAAGTGGTAAAGGCCAATATGTATCACAGATAGAGGCAAGTGATAGTATAATATTTAAAAAAGATAAAAGTATAGCAAGGGGTGGAGTTTTAAAAGCTGGTAAGGAGATTAAATGTAAAATAGTTGGAGGACATGGGGGAGTATCAACGAGACTTATTGTAGAAAACCATGGACACATATGGGCAGATGTTGCATATCCCAATACTAGGTTTATTATAGGTGCTAAAGAATACATTTTAGATGTTACTAGCAAAAATGTTCATGCGTATATAGATGACGACAGAGAATTGATTGTTGATAAATTACAATTGTAGGGGGATTTTATATGAAGGAACAAGGAATTAAGATATTGATTTTTAGCATAGCTAATGAGTATTATGCTACGAATATTATGGAAGTGGAAAGAATACTGGAATATGAAAAATCAACAGAAATTCCTGATTCCCCACAATTTGTTGAAGGCGTGATAAATTACGAAGATAAAATTTTACCTGTTATTGCACTAGCAAAAAGATTTAATTTGCCATTCGCATGCGTGCAAGGACAATCTAAGATAATAGTAGCTAAGCAAAATAATAGTAAAATAGGTATAATAGTTGATTTTGTTTCTGAAGTTAAGGATGTAAAGGTAGAAAGCATAGAAGATTCACCAGAAATAATTTCCGGGATATCCAAAAGATATATCAGAGGATTTATTAAGAGTGATGGTAGAATAATTGTATATTTAGATCTTTCAGCTATATTGACTGAAGAAGAAAAAGAACAAATATTATAAAGTAGGGGTTATTATGGAATTTAATGAAATAAAAGTAGGGATTGCAGATTTGAATGTAGCATTTTCTCCAAATAAATTGATAACTGTAGGTCTAGGATCTTGTGTGGGCATTGCAATTTATGATAAAGGCATAGGACTTGGAGGATTGGCACATATAATGCTTCCAGATAGCAGTCAATTTAATAAAGTGACAAATGCGATAAAATTTGCAGATTTAGCTATTCCCATATTAGTTGCTGATATGATAAAAAAAGGTGCAAAGCTTCAAAATATGAAGGCTAAAATAGCAGGTGGAGCATCAATGTTTAATTTCTCAGATAAAAGTATAATTATGGATATTGGTAACAGAAATGGTATAGCGGTTAAAAATGCTCTGAAAAATTTATCAATTCCTTTAGTAGCAGAAGATATTGGCGGTAAAAAAGGGAGAACCTTAATATTTGATGCAGCAAACGGGGTGTTGTCTATTAGAACTGTAGGCATGGGAATCACTGACATTTAGAGTTAATGCAAGGCACAATGGGGTGAAATAGATTGTTAAAAAAAATTAAAGTGATCGTAGTAGATGATTCAGCATTAATGAGAAAAATTGTTTCAGATATGATTAATAGCGTAGCATCGATGGAAGTTATAGGTACAGCAAAAAATGGCGAAGAATTGTTAAAAATAATAAACAAAAATCCAGATGTAATAACTTTAGATATTGAAATGCCTAAAATGGATGGTATACTAACATTAAAGGAATTGAAAAGAAATAATATAAAAATACCCGTTATTATGCTTAGTAGTGTTTCTAAAACTGGCACAGAATTAACTATGGAATGTCTTGAACAAGGAGCTTTCGATTTTATATCAAAACCCTCAGGGGCAATATCATTAGATATTAATAAGGTCAAGGATGAATTAATTGAGAAAATAAGATTAGCTTATATGCAGAGTAGGGAAAACTCAAATAAGATTAAAACTAGAATAGGTGATGAAGTATCTACAATTAATAATAGGACAGTAGTGAATCGCAATATAGAGGTTGTGGTTATTGGAGCGTCTACTGGTGGACCAAAAGCCCTATATAAAGTAATAACAGCTCTGCCGGATAATATAGGTGTCCCAATTTTAGTCGTGCAACATATGCCAGTGGGATTTACAAAAGCTTTTGCCGAGAGGCTTAATCTAAATAGTAATTTAAAGGTTGTAGAAGCGCGAGATAGCGATTTAATTGAAAAAAATGTAGTTTATATCGCTCCTGGAGGATATCATATGGAAATAGGAAGTGACAAGAGGATACATTTAAATACAGAACCTACTATTTGGGGAGTTAGGCCTGCAGTAGATAAACTCTTTATATCTGCAACTAAAGTTTATGGCGCTCGTATTTTAAGTGTTGTACTTACTGGAATGGGTCGCGATGGCGCAAATGGTACCATAGCTATTAAAGACAATGGAGGTATTACTATAGCAGAACACGAATCTACTTGCACCATATATGGTATGCCAAAGTCAGCTTTTGAAACAGGTAAAGTGGATGAAGTTTTGCCACTTCCAAATATTGCTGGAGAGGTTAGTAAAGTTGTGATGGGGAGATGAGCAAAAGCTAATGGACTTAATATATTTTGAAAAATGGGTTCTGAAAGAATATAGTATAGATTTATCAGCTTATAAATCTAATCAATTACATAGACGGATTTTAAGCTTAATGTCAAGAGTTGAAGTTAATTCTGTAGAGGAATATATTAGTCTACTTAAGAAAAGCCCCGCTCAAAAGCAGAAATTTTTAGACTTTATTACAATAAACGTAACTGAATTTTTTAGAAATCCTGAAATATTCGATGAACTTTCAAAAAAAGTTAAATCAGAACTGCCCTATACTTCAGGACTTAAAATTTGGAGTGCAGCTTGTTCTATTGGAGCTGAACCATATTCTATAGCTATGATTATGGAAAATTTATATTCAAGAGCCAATCACAAAATTGTAGCTACAGACATAGATAACACAATACTTCAAAAGGCAAAAAATGGTGAATATGTTTATTCAGAAGTCAAAAATGTATCAAAGGAATTTTTAAATAAGTATTTCGTAGTTAATGGGGATAAATACTGTATTAATCCTCAAATTAAAAAAATGGTGGATTTTAAGAAACATGATCTTATTTTAGATAATTATGAAAGTAATTTTGATTTAATAGTATGCCGAAATGTAGTTATTTATTTCAATGGAGATGTTAAGGATAAAATATATAAAAAATTTAGTGAGTCACTAAAAAAAGGTGGATTGCTTTTTGTTGGAGCAACAGAAAGTATATATAACTATAAAGAATATGGATTTGAAAAAGCATCTACATTTATTTATAAAAAAATATAAGCATTAAGTGGTAATGAAAGGCGTTAAGCAGTAATGATTAAACATTAAGTATTGAATATTAAGGATTAATGATTAATGAGGAGGGGGAAAAAATGGATACATCACAATATATGTCAATGTTCCTAGAAGAGTCTATGGAAAACTTGCAGACATTGAATGAATCTCTTCTGGAGCTTGAACAACAACCAGAAAACATAGACAAGTTAAATGAAATATTTAGGGTGGCTCATACAATAAAAGGTATGGCTGCAACTATGGGATTTAGTCAAATGGCTGAATTAACACACAAAATGGAAGATGTTCTGTCTAAGTTTCGTGAAGGTAAGCTTAAAGTAACAGAAAAGGTGGTAACAGTTTTATTCAGTTGTTTAGACACTTTAGAAAAAATGGTTAATAATATTTCCGAGGGAATTTCTGAGGAACTTTCAATTGACGACATAATAGATGATCTACATTCTATAGCAGAAGGAAATGATAGTGCCAAAAATAAAGAAATTGAAAATCACAATACCCAAAAGGACAATTCTAATCAAAATGAGAGGATTAGTCTTAATGAGTATGACATTAATGTTATTAAGGAAGCTATTGATAAAATGTTCTATGCATATGAAATAAAGATTCAATTAAGTGAAAATACACTGCTTAAGTCAGCAAGAGCATTTCTCATTTTTAAAAGCCTCGAAGAATATGGTGAAATAATAAAATCTATACCAGTGGCTGAGGACCTAGAAAATGAGAACTTCGAATTTGAAATAGATTTAATATATATTACTAAAAAAGATAAAGAGGAAGTTAATCATATTTTGTTAAACATTTCTGAGGTAGAAGAGGTAATAGTAGGAGATGTTGACCTTAAAATTAATCTGGATAATTTTTCTGATAAAACAGCGGACTTTAAAACAATAGAACAATCAGAAGTTGCGGTGGAAGCAGCAAAAAAAACAGCCACTGCCCCGAATAAAAATAAAGATAATAAGGAACCGGTAGTTCATAAAAAAGCTCATCAATCTGTGAGAGTTGAACTAGAAAGATTAGATAAATTTATGAACATGGTGTCAGAACTTGTAATTCATAGAACAAGACTCGAACAAATAAGTAGCAATCATAAATTAACTGATTTAAATGAAACGTTAGAACAAGTGGCTAGAGCTACTTCAGAACTGCAAGATTTGGTAATGAAAATAAGGATGTTGCCACTGGAAACAGTATTTAATAGATTCCCAAGGATGATAAGAGATTTATCAAAAGAACTTGGGAAAGAAATGGAACTTGTAATACAAGGACAGGATACAGAACTTGATAGGACAGTTATAGATGAAATAGGTGAGCCAATATTACACTTACTTCGTAATGCTGCGGATCACGGCATTGAATCTAGCGCGGAACGAACTTCCAAAGGGAAAACCCCTGTTGGTATAATTAAACTTATAGCTTACCCTGAAGGTACCAAAGCCATAATAAAGGTGTCAGACGATGGTAAAGGGCTAGATGTTGATAAAATTAAGGCGAAAGCAAATAAAGTTGGCATAAACACTGAAGGGATGACGGAAGCAGATATAAAGAATTTGATTTTTGCACAAGGCTTTAGCACTAATGAGAAAGTAACAGATATCTCTGGACGTGGAGTTGGCATGGATGTTGTTAAAACTAAAATTGCTGCACTTGGTGGAACTGTAGATGCTATAAGTGAAATTGACAAAGGAACCACATTTATTATAAGATTACCATTGACACTGCAAATCATTCAAGCACTGCTTGTAAAAATTGGTAATGAAACTATGGCTATCTCTCTTGGGTATATTGATAGGGTAATAGACTACAAGCCTGAGCTAATTAAGAAAACTAATAATAAAGAAATTATTGTTTACAATGATAGTGTAATTCCTCTAGTTAGGGTAAATGAAAAATTGCAAATAGAAACTAGCACGCAAACAAAAAAATATATTGTTATTGTAAAAGTTGGAGAGAAAACAGTAGGACTTCTAGTGGATTCACTTCTAGGACAACAAGAAATTGTAATAAAGCCACTAGGAAAAACACTGCGGGGATTAACAGAATATATTGGAGCAACTATTTTAGGGGATGGTTTGGTTACATTGATACTAGATGTTGCTGCTTTAGTGTAAGGAGGGTATAATATGGATTATTCAAAGCTTAGTCCTATGCAATTAGATGTTCTTCAAGAAGTAGGAAATATTGGTGCAGGGAATGCAGCTACTTCATTATCTCAATTGTTGAATGAAAAAGTAGACATGACTGTTCCAGCAATAAATATTGTTCCCTTTGATGATATTTTTTCTAAGATAGGGATTGAAGAAGTAGTAATTGGCGTAATTGTACGAGTACTCGGAGACATACCAGGTAATATATTGTTTACTTTGGAAAAGGAAACTGCTTTAAGAATTATTTCAGGTCTTTTAGGTGAGGAGCAGCAGCAGATAACGGAACTTGGAGATTCAGCATTATGTGAAATAGGAAATATTATTTCAACTTCCTTCATGAATTCAATAGCGAAATTTACCAATCTTGAGATTATGCCTTCTGTGCCAGCTGTTGCACTAGACATGATGGGGGCAATACTATCAACTACTTTTATTGAATCAGGGCAATTCGACGAATATGTACTTGATTTAGAAACACAATTTTTACAAGAAAATCAAAAAATAAGAGGGCATTTTTATTATATACCAATGCCTGGATCACTAGAGAAAATATTAAATTCATTAGGTGTAAATTAATTGGAGGTATTATAAAATGGCTAGAGTATTAATCGTTGATGATGCGGCATTTATGAGAATGATGATAAAAGATATATTAGAAAAAAATGGTTTTGAAGTTGTAGGTGAAGCAAACAATGGAATAAAAGCTGTAGAGCTATACAAAGCAGAAAAACCAGATGTTGTTACTATGGATATTACTATGCCTGATATGGATGGAATTGAAGCTGTTAAAGTAATTAAAGCTTTTGATCCAGCTGCAAAAATAATTATGTGTAGCGCTATGGGGCAACAAAGTATGGTTATGGATGCAATAAGGGCTGGTGCAAGAGATTTTATTGTTAAGCCATTTCAAGCAGATAGAGTACTTGAAGCGATAAAAAAAGTTGTAGGCTAGGAGGGGAATATTATGCAAGTAGTTGTATTCAAAGTTAATGAGGAACAGTTTGCAGTAGAGGCTGCTATTGTTCAAAGTATTAATGATATGATGGAAATAACAAAAGTACCTAAGTCTGCGCAGTACATAAAAGGATTAATTAATCTACGAGGTAATATAATTTCTCTCCTAGATATAAATCTTCTTTTAAATATTGAAAAGGGCACCGGATCCCAAGAAAATATTATTATATTAAATTTGCATGAGGAATCTGTTGGAGTAACTGTGGACCAAGTTGATGAAGTATTAGAAATAGATGAAGAGTTAGTTGAAAAAGTTGAAACTGACTCGAAAAAAGCGTACATTAAAGGGGTCATAAACTTTAAAGATAGAATTATTACATTAATTGATATTGGTAAACTTATCGCAAGATAAGAGCTTACCCAGAAATAAGAACTTATTTTAAAATAGTAATTATACTGTATAAAGAGAAATGAGGTAGAAATATGGCAGAAGTATTATCGCAAAGTGAAATAGATTCACTTTTATCTGCCCTATCTTCTGGGGAAATAAAGCCAGATCAGCTCCCGGGTGAAGAGGAAAAGCATAAAATTAAATTGTATGATTTCAGAAGTCCACAAAAATTTTCAAAAGATCACTTACGGACGCTTGAGCTCATTCACGATAATTATGGAAGAATAATATCAGGTTATTTATCCGCACAGTTAAGAAATAATATTAAGGTTAAAATTGAGAGTATTCAGCAAATAACCTATGATGAATTTATTCATTCAATTCCTAACCCTACTATTTTAACTATATTTAAAATGCCTCCACTAAGTGGTTCTATATTATTTGAGACTAATCCTCAGTTTTCTTTTCAAGTAATTGATATACTTCTCGGAGGAATGGGTAGTAGAAAGTTTAAGCTCAAAGAATTTTCAGATATAGATAAAAATATCTTAAAAAAGGTTAATGCGGGACTTATAGATAATTTGAAACTTGCTTGGGAAGATGTTTTGGACGTAGAACCAGAGATTGAGGCATTAGAAACAAATCCAGCACTTAATCAAACACTAGCGCCAAATGAACCAGTTGCTCTAATTACTTTTTCGGTAGAAATGTGTAATAATAGTACATTTATAAATATTTGCATACCATATTTAAGTATTGAAAAAGTACTTGATAAACTAGTCGTTCAATATTGGTTTAGAGAAAATGACGAAGAAATTGTTAGTGAATCTAGAGATAGGTTAAAAGAGCGATTAAATATAGTAAGCGTACCAATAACAGGAATGCTAGGTTCAACAAATATTACTGTAAATGAATTTTTACAATTAACTGAAGGCGATGTAATAACCCTGGATAATTCTAGTGATAGCCCAGTTAAAGTGTATGTGGAACAGCAACTATGCTACAGTGGTAAACCTGGTACTATAGGTAAAAATAGGGGAATTCAGATATTAGATATAATAGATAAGGATGTGGAAAATTATGAGTAACGGCTTTCTTTCGCAAGAAGAAATCGACGCTCTCTTAAATGGAGATGGCGAAAGCGTTGTCAATGACGAAAGTTCTGGCAAAGAAGTAAGTGTTGACAATGATGCAAGCTCTAAATCGGTACAGGGATTTGTGCTTACTGATATTGAGGAAGATCTGCTAGGTGAAGTTGGGAATATTTCTATGGGCTCAGCATCAACAGCTCTTTCCACTATAGTAGGGTTTCCAGTGAATATTGCAACACCAGTTGTTTCAGTAAGTACACTTAGAAAACTTCGAGCAGACTATGAACTTCCTAATGTCGCACTAGACGTGAAATTTACTAGCGGTATTTCAGGGGGAAACCTCTTAGTAATGAAGATTACTGATGCGGCAGTCATAGCTAGTCTAATGATGGGTGGAGATGGCAAAGTAGAAGGTAAACCAGAGCTATCAGAAATTGAAATTAGTGCTGTATCTGAAGCTATGAATCAGATGATTGGATCTGCTGCAACATCTATGGCAACAATGTTCGCTAGAACAGTAAATATTTCACCTCCAGAGTCGAAGATATGGGATGACTCCACTTCGCCTTTAAGTGATAACATAGATGAAGATGAGGAAGTTGTTCAGGTAGCTTTTAAATTAACAATTGGTAACTTAATTGATAGTTGTATAATGCAAGTACTGCCTATCGAAACTGCTAAAAAAATAGTTGCAATTATGATGGGCACAGAAGAAACAGTGCAAGTGGCAAAAGATACTAGCCCGCAAAAAAAAGTAGAGCCACCAAAGGCAGAACCGGTTCGCGAAAAGTCAGCACCACAAAATGCACAAGATTATACGAGTGTACCATTAGAACCGGAGTATTACGCAAAACCAATAGAGAGAGAAGAACCACAAGTAGAGGTCCGGAAAGCTGCTTTTCAGCCACTAACGGATGCTCCAGTTTATAATGCTCCAAGAAACATTGATTTAATATTAGATGTTCCACTGGAAATTTCTGTAGTGCTTGGAAAAACTAAAAAGAACATTAGAGATATTCTCAATTTGGGGACTGGATCACTAATTGAACTTGATAAGTTAGCAGAAGAGCCAGTAGATATATTAGTAAATGGCAAAAAGGTAGCATATGGCGAAGTAGTAGTAGTAGATGAAAATTTTGGAGTTAGAATTACTAGTATAATTAGTGGAGAAGAAAGAGTTAAAGCAATAGTTGAATAAAATATATATAATGTAAAAAGGAATAAAGAAATTTATTCCTTTTTACTTTATGATATAAATTACATATGAGTATAGAAAAAACACCTGAAAATAAATACATACGGTAAACAAACTATTAATATTAGACTAATAATTAAATACTTCCTAAACTTTGAAAGATTGTATACGATAATATAAATAGATGTAAGACGTGAGATAGAAATTAAGCTTAAAGATATAAAAAGTTAGGAGTGATAAGAATGAAAATAGATGGAGTAAAACATGATGTGGTTAGTGTTTATAAAAAGAATACATCCAAAGTAGAAACGAAGGCAGCTGTTTCAAAAAAGGATACCATTGAACTATCATCAGCAGGCAAAAGTCTAAGTGCCTTAGCATTAGATGGTAAATCGGTTAATTCAAATGAGAAGGTAGAAGCCATTAGAAATGAAGTAATGAAGGGTACCTACAAAATGGATTCTAAGCTAACAGCTGAAAGAATGATGGATATTATGAAGGGGAGAGATATTTAGTTATGATACAAAAACTAAATAATGTTATTTTGCAGGAAACGGAAGCAGTGCGAACCCTTTTATTAGAACTTGATGATCAACACAGATGCATAACTACTAGTAATATTTTTGGAATGGAAGCATGTGTTGGTAAGATTAAAGAGGCTAATAAAAACATAGCGCATATGGAAGTTGAAAGGCGAAAAATTACCGAAAACAGAGCTATGACAGAGTTAATTGAAGAAGCTAATGATGCGGAGCTTGAAAGCAATTATAATAAAATCAAACGATTGTTACAAGAAGTAGTACTTCAAAAGGATACAAACGAATTACTTATAAAACAAGGACTTAGTTTTACAAATAGGATACTAAATGTATTAAATCCGACACGTGAATCAACAACTTACAACGCATATGGTAAAGTAAAAAAATAGTACGAGGTGAAAGAAATGGCAGGATTATTTTCAACTTTTAATGTGGCTACAAGGGGCATGAGTGCTCAACAAAAGGCTTTAGATGTAACTAGTCATAATATAGCCAATGCTAATACAGAAGGATATTCAAGGCAAAGGGCTACTATGGAGACTACAAGGCCTTTTGGTATGCCTAGCATGAATAATGCTACAGGCGTTGGCCAATTAGGTACTGGTGTACAGGTTTCCGCTATAACAAGAATTAGGGATACCTATTTAGATTATCAGGTAAGAACGGAAAATGGTACTATGGGATTATATGAGGGGCGAGAGAAATTTCTATCAGAGGTTGAAAGTATCTTTAATGAAGTTAGTGATACAGGTATTTCAGATATGATAGGTGAAGTGTTTGATTCTTGGTCAGCACTTTCAACAAGTCCAGAAAGTTCAAATACAAGAACTGTGGTGGCACAAAAATCCGAAGCACTAACGAATCAACTCAATAGTACTTATAATTTATTAACAAAATTAAAAGAAAACTGTGGAGAGGTTATTCAAAAGGATGTAGTTGATATAAACGGTATGCTTGATCAGATAAATCAATTGAATCAACAGGTTATAAGCGTAAAGGTTGGTGGTAATGAACCTAATGATCTAATGGATAAAAGGGACTTGTTAGTAGATCAGCTAAGCACGAAATTTGGTATTACAATAGATAAGAAGACATTAGGCGGGGAAGATTTAAAAGCTACTGATAATGTAGAGGGAGCAATTCCTGCTGATGACTTATACCTTGTAAGAAGTAAGGAAAAAGATGATGTAAGTAGATTTTCTTATGTAAGTGAGATTAATGAGAAAGCCGACGGAACCTATGATGTTGTTTATTTCAAGAAGGGAGATATATCAACAGTTAATAATAAAGTAACTATGAATATGACATTAAGTGATACAGAATATACAAGTTTAGATCAAGGAAGAGTACTCTGGGCAGATAGGGAAGGGTATGCTATAGATAAATCAGGAAATAGAATAAAGGGAACTGACTCCACTGGGACATCTATCCCTTTAGGTATAACAGGAAGTTATACAGATGCAAGTGAGACAATTGGAACGGATACTGTGATAAATATTCAACCTTTTAAACCCAATACGGGAGAATTAAATGGATATCAGTCTGTACAAAAGGATATAGATAAATATGTAAATGAGCTAAATAATTTGGCTAAGGCTATTGCATTTTCCGTAAATGCTGTGCATAGCGGTAATGAAGTTGCAACAGATGAAGAACTGAAGTTTTTTGTAAATAGTGATGATAACACTAAAGAAGAAGAAATAACAGCAGGAAACATTTCAGTTAATGAAGTCATTCTTAAGGATGTTATGAAGATTAAGGTGGGGAAAGGTGATAATCCAGAATCGACCGATGGAAATAGAGCATTAGCTATTTCACAGCTTCGTGATATTAAGTTGGGAATTCAAGGTATAAATGATACTACTAATAATAGAACAGCGTTTTTGGATGGTGAATTTGAAATTGATGATACGTTAGGAGTTATGACGGTTAATTCAAGTTCAAGTGGAATGACTATTAGTGGCTATTTCACAGATATCATTACTAGGCTAGCTGACCAGACCCAATATGCAAAAAAAACTGTAACCAACCATACAACACTACTAGCAGGATTAAACGAATCAAGAACCTCTATATCGGGTGTATCCTTGGATGAAGAAATGGCTAATATGATTCAGTTTCAACATGCTTATCAAGCTAATGCAAAGATAATTTCAGTAGTTGACGAACTTCTGGATTTGGTTATTAATGGCTTAAAAAAATAGAGAATAGAACATAGATCTTAAGGGGTGATTATATGAGAATAACCAATTCAATGCTTTCAAATAATTTTTTGAGAGATATGAGAACGAATTTAAATAAATTGAGCACAATACAAACCCAAATGGCTACCGGTAAACAAATAAATAGACCATCAGATGACCCTGCTAAAGCTTCTAAGATAATGAAAATGTACTCGGAGATAGATGCAAATAAACAATATAATACTAATATAAAGAATACGTCAAATTGGCTTGACGTGACAGATACGACATTAGATCGTGTAGGGAAAGTAATTGGAAGAATTGATGAGCTTCTAGTATCTACGGGTGGTGCGGCCACCGATGTTAATTCAAGAAGTGCAATTAAGGATGAAATAAATCAAAGGGTTGAAGAGCTATCACAATTACTAAATACAAGCTTTGATGGTAAGTATATATTTGGGGGAACGAGTGGAACTACTAAACCTGCAGGAATAAAGAATGTAGCGGAGAATTCTAATTTGATTTGTAATAAAAATCCAAAGGTAGTTGCGGAACTTACAGCCGGAACAATGACTTCAGCTACTGTACTTAAAACAGATATGTCGGCTGCAACTCTAGGAATAGATAAATTTACTATAGATGGAAACGAAATTGAGGTGGATTGGTCTACACTATTAACTGAACCTCAAAAGTTGCAAATTAAAACTGACTTAACAGATGCATCAACAGAAACTTTAAGTTCAATTAAAGATAATTTGGTGAGTGCAATTAATTCAGCAATAGATAATTCAGGGAAAAATGTTTCGCATGTTACAGGATATTTAGATACTGATGGTAAGATGGTTTTAAAAAGTGGTGACGTTGGAACGAAATCAGAAGTTAGACTTACGACTACTCCTGTGGTGGCTACATCAATAGGTGCGATAATATTATCAGATAAACCTGGTGAAGTTTCAGAAGCGTCCAATATTGGTACTAGTATATATAGTGGTAAAACAATAGCAGACACGGATACATTCAATATGTCCTTAAATGGAATATCAATGATAGTGGGAACAACAACAGAGATTACAAAAGGTACAACTAATATGGCAGATGCAGCTGCTAATCTTGCAATAAATATAAACAAAGCTATAGATGATTCTAATGGATCAAAAACAATAGGTCAGCCTGGGTATACCCAACAGGTTACAGTTAAAGCAACTGCTGATGGAACATTTGAAATTACCAGTCCTTCCGGTGCTATAACCTTTTTTGATGATACTGGTAAAACTTCAGCTAAGGATTTAGGTTTAAGTGTTGCAGTAAAAGATAAGCTATTGGTAGAAGTATCACAAGGCGTAACTATGGATTATAATATAACTGCATCACAAATTATAAATTATGGAACTGGTGATAACAATCTTATGAAATTATTATCAAATATTACTAGTCACTTAGACTCTACAAATTCTAATGTTGCTAAGAAATTGACAAATGAAGACTTGGAAGGTATTCAAAAGGCAATGAGTAATGTATTAAAGCTACGTTCAGAGATTGGTGCCAAGCAAAATAGAATGGAAAGTGCTGAAACTATAAATTCAGATCAAAACATGAATATGACAGAAATTCTGTCGGCTACAGAGGATATAGATATTACAGAAAAAGCAATGGAATATGCTACAATGCAAACTATATATATGGCA
>NZ_JAENWL010000048.1 GCF_016650095.1 Clostridium sp.
CAGATATACAATCAGATATACAATCAGAACAATACTGTGTTTGTTAATATCTTGTAGATATAAAATAGTATGGTTTATGGTTAATAAATAAATCAGGAGGACAATATGAATAAGAGTATTATAATAGTGGAACCAGGTAAGGTTGAAATCGTTGAACAAAAAATGCCTGTGCCAATAAAGGGAGAAGCATTACTTAAAATTTTATATGGTGGTATTTGTGGATCAGACCTAGGTACCTATAGAGGAACTTTTGCGTATGTGTCTTATCCAAGAATTCCTGGACATGAGTTTTCTGCTGAAATCATCCAGATAGAAGATAATGATAGAGGACTAGAAAAAGGTATGATAGTTGCAGCAAATCCTTACTTTAATTGCAAAAGCTGCTACTCATGCAAGCGTGGTCTAGTTAATTGTTGTACAACAAACCAAACTATGGGGGTACAAAGAGAAGGAGCATTTGCTCAATATATAACTTTGCCAATTGATCGTATATATGAAGGTAAAGGGATTCCAGCAAAGACACTTGCTCTAATTGAACCATTTTGCATAGCTTATCATGGTGTAAAGAGAGCTAATGTAAAAAAAGGGGACAAGGTGTTAGTAATCGGTGCAGGAACAATTGGAGTGCTTGCAATGTATGCTGCAAAGATTTTTGGAGCAGAAGTTTATGTAAGTGATGTAGCACAAGGCAAACTCGATTATGCATCTGAGCTTGGAGCAGATGGTGTAATTTTAAATAGTAGTTTAGAAGCTTTTGAAGCAAGGGTTAATGAAATTACAAATGGTGATGGGTTCGACGTAACTATCGAAGCTGTTGGATTACCTTCAACATTCCAAAGATGTATAGATGCAGCAACATTTGGCGGAAGAGTAGTACTAATTGGAGTAGGTAAAACAAATCTTGATTTTAACTTTACTATAATTCAAAAGAAAGAGCTTAATATATATGGTTCACGTAACGCTGTAAAAGAGGATTTTGAGCAATTGATAGAAATTGTAAGCAAAGGTGAAATTGATTTAGAAAAAATTGTTACCAATACTTATAGTGCTTATGAAGCAGGAAAAGCATTTGAAGATTTTAGCAAAGATGCTGGAAGTATGTTGAAAGTTTTATTAAGGTTTTAAATTTGTGCAATGCACATTTAAATATAAAAGGGGGCATAAAAAATGAAAAAAACTAAGAGTATTATGGCACTTGCATTAACAACAATAATGGGTGTTTCTTTATTATCAGGATGCGCTGCTAAAAGTACAACTGATGTAAAAGATTCAGCTAAAGAGGTGAAGCCTGTAGTTATACAAATTGGTTATGGAAATAACCCTGGAGAACCACTTGACCTTGCTGTTAATGAATGGAAGAAACTTATAGAAGAGAAGAGTGAAGGAAGTATGAAGGTGGAACTATTTCCTTCAAGTCAATTAGGATCAAAAAATGATATTATAGACCAGATGATGGCGGGTTCAGCAGTTATAACTCTTGCTGATGGCGCATTCTATGCAGATCGTGGTGTTCCAGATATGGGTATAACATTTGGACCATACCTATTTGATACTTGGGAAGAGTGCTGGACGCTTACTAAGAGCGACTGGTGGAAAGAGCAAGCAGGTAAACTAGAAGGAAAAGGATTAAAGCTTTTAACTTCTAACTGGGTTTATGGAGACAGACAGACACTTACAATTAAGCCGGTTAGAACAGTAGCAGACCTTAAAGGGATGAAGATTCGTGTTCCAAACAACACAATTCAAGTTAAGGGATTCGAAGTCATGGGTGCAACTCCAACTCCAATGGCACTCGGTGATGTTTATACTGCATTGCAACAAGGTACAATAGATGGTCTTGAGAACCCACTACCTGTACTTTACAATGGTAAGTTCCAGGAAGTAGCTAAATATCTTACATTAGATGCACATATTAAAAACTTTACTACTTGGGTTACTGGTACAAAGTTCTTTGATTCTCTAACTGCTGATCAACAAAAGATATTAATGGAAACTGGTGACGAAGCGGGACTATACAATAATACAGCTCAAGAGAAGGCTTCTAAGGAAACACTTGAAAAGTTCAAAACTGAAGGTGTTGAAATAATTGAAATTGATTCAGCAGAATTTAAAAAAGCTGCAATGGAATTCTACTCATTACCAGAAGTGAATTCTAAATGGACACCTGGATTATACGATACAGTTAAGGCTGCAATGAAATAAATCATTAATAATCCAGAGACATTTGTCTCTGGATTATTAACAAAAGGGAGTTAAAAAATGAAATTAAAAAATAAGACATTAAATGCACTATTGAATTTAGATTTGATAATAGCAGTAATATCATTAATTGTACTCATAATTATAACTTTTTTAGGCGTTATCATGAGATATTTTGCAAATAACCCATTTATTTGGCAACAAGAAGTTCAACTTTGGTGTTTTGTATGGATAGTATTCTTTGGTTCTAGTGCAGCTTTTCGTAGTGGAAGCCATGTAGCTATAGATTTAGTGGTGGATCTTTTACCAGATTCTTTGAAAAAGGTAGTAGATATACTAGGATATTTTGTAATGATGGGTGTGCTTATTTATTTAACTATTCATGGTTCAAATCTTGTAATTCAATTAGCCAGCACTAATAGACTTACAAATATTTTACGGGTACCATTTTCAATAATTTATTCTGCCTTTCCTATTGGGTGTGTATTAATGATGATAAATTATACCCTAGTGACAGGAATATCAATATTTTCGAAAAAAAATAAAGTGAAAGGCGGTGCTTTATAATGGTTATAAATGTTGTTGCATTAGCTGCAATTGTAATGCTAATACTTTTATTTTTAAAGGTCCCAGTTTTTGCATCTGTTCTTTCAGGAGCATTTGTTTATTTTGCTATGACTCCAAATGTTCCAACGCAAATATTTGCTCAACGTGTTATCTCGGGAGTTGAAAGTATACCGCTACTTGCTGTTCCATTTTTCGTATGTGCCGGCGTATTTATGAATACTTCTGGTGTTACGAAGAGAGTAATGAATTTTGCAGAAATTTTAACTGGGCGTATGTGGGGAGGACTTGCTCAGGTTAATATACTTTTATCCACACTTATGGGTGGACTTTCAGGTTCAAACCTTGCTGATGCTGCAATGCAATCAAAGATGCTCGTACCTGAAATGGAAAAGAAAGGATTTTCAACGGAATTCTCTTCTGTGGTTACAGCTACATCTGCTATGATAACCCCACTTATTCCTCCTGGAATAGCAATGATTATATATGGATCTATCGCTAATGTATCAATTGGTAAATTATTTATGGCTGGTATTGGACCAGGTCTATTATTGTGTGTTTCAATGATGATACTTGTAAGTGTTATTTCTAAAAAGCGTAACTACAAAGTTACTCGTGAAAAATCAATAACGGTAAAAGAATTTATGGTTGCATTAAGGGGAGCCATATTACCTCTTTGCTTACCTGTAATAATAATCGGTGGTATCAGACTTGGAATATTTACACCAACTGAAGCTGGTTCTGTTGCTATTGTATATTCATTGATGCTTGGTGTACTTTACCGTGAAATGAAATTTTCGGATGTTATCAATGGATTAAAGGAAACTGTAACTACAACTGCAGCTATAATGCTTATAGTAGGTGCTGCCTCTGCATTTGCATGGATACTTACAAAAGAACGTATTCCTCAGCAAATAACGGAAATGATAGTTGCAAACATTTCTAACAAGTATATATTCCTTATGATTGTTAATGTATTTTTACTAGTAGTTGGTATGTTCATAGAAGGAAATGCAGCTATGATAGTGCTAGTGCCATTACTGGCACCTGTAGCTGCTACGTTTGGTATAAATGAAATACAGTTTGCAATGATATTTATATTCAACATGGCAGTGGGTGCTCTTTCACCACCAATGGGTACACTTATGTTTGTAACTTGCGCAATAACTAAATGCAAAATTAAAGATTTTATTAAAGAAGCAGTACCCTTCTATGTATTACTTGCTATATGCTTAATGCTATTGACATTTGTTCCTATATTCTCAGTAGGTATTGTTGATTTACTATATAAATAACACTGAAAGGTAAGAATTCAACAAACACTACATCAAAAGTGGATTCCTAGGAATCTACTTTTGTATTTAGAAAAGAAATCTTTCGACTCTATAAAGAATTATACTTATACGGTATTAAGAAATAATATTGTTGCTCTTTCTGCTTGTGAGGAAAAATTTACTTAGCTCATTCCATATATATCAATCGGAGCTGTGGCTGTTATTTAGCAACCACGTTTTTAGTTACAATTACATCGCTACCTAGCCCGATTACGTTTGAAATTACCACTTGACCTGCCGAAACAGGTGCCTTCAAATGTGCTTTTTTAATAATTTCCATTACAACGAAAATTTTGTCTTTGGGAATAGATTTTGAAAGTCGAACACTGACCAGGGGTAGAACTCCTCCTTCGAGTAGGATGGATGAAGCGATATTTCGATGAGGGTCGGTCAGCTCCTGATTGATATATTCATGACCACGATTGCAGGTCGCGCCTTCCACCGAAATGATTTTTTTATCTTCAACTTCCACTGTAATATCACATCCGTTTGGGCAGATGATACAGGTATATTTCCTTAGCATTTTACGCATACCTCCAAATTTTTATCTGATTGTAGTAGTTTATGGTCTATTTGTATTTTAATCATCTCAGCCGGAATCATTTTTTTAAACTCAATCAATTTTATAACTAAGCCAGCTTGCGTAATTTCAATTTTGCAGTTTCGAAGTGGCTTTTTCACACGCATAGAAAGGTTAAAATCTTTTGTTCCACTCACGTACTGAGGAACGGTGTAACTTATCTCGTTACTGGTAGTAATTTCGATGCCACATATAACCGGAGCGTTATCCTGTGCATACATGGCAACCGCATCCGCAAGGTTTTCAGCCTCAAGCGATACAAAATCTACAAGATCGTGCACGTGTAGTACATTGCCTGCAGCGAAAACGCCATCTACACTTGTCTGGTAATTTTCATCGACGATAGCGCCCTTTGTGCGTACGTCAAGCTTGACTCCAATCGAAAGTGAAAGTTCATTTTCGGGGATAAGACCTACAGAAAGAATTAGAGTGTCACAAGGATACTCCTTTTCGGTTCCAGGTATGGGCATCAAGGACTCATCAACCTCAGAAATAGTGACACCCGTTAGCCTAGAGCTGCCGTGAATATTGGTAACTGTGTGACTTAGGTAGAGCGGGATGTTATAGTCGTTTAGACACTGTTCAATGTTGCGTGGCAGACCACTGGGGTAGGGTAAGATTTCAAACATTGCGTTTACATTAGCTCCCTCCAATGTCATGCGACGAGCCATAATCATTCCAATGTCACCTGAACCAAGGATAATAACATTTTTGCCAACCATGGTGTTATGAAGGTTCATGTATGATTGAGCCACGCCAGCGGTATACACGCCTGCCATACGTTCACCTGGAATACCAAGTGCACCACGCGTACGCTCGCGGCAACCCATAGTTAGGATAACCGCTTTGGCCTTCCAGGTCATAAGGCCACTTTGGGAAGCAGCTGTAATTTTTTTATCCTTTGTTATTGAGAGAACTGTAGTACTCGTAACATACTGAATGCCTAAATTTTCAACCTCATCGATGAACCTCTGTGCATATTCTGGACCGCTTAGAGTCACCTTGAAGTGTGTAAGGCCAAAACCGTCATGGATACACTGGCGTAGAATTCCACCGAGTGTATTTTCTCGTTCGATAATTAAAATATCATGAATGCCTTTTTTATAAAGTTCTACAGCTGCAGCAAGACCCGCAGGTCCGCCCCCAATAATGATTACATCTTTGTTAATAATATTCATTCTCTCACTCTCCCTGTAAACATATTGGAATCGTTTCGCGCGTATAGTACGTCGGTTACTTTCTTGCCAAGTTCCTCTTGGATAATTTGAGCAATACGCATTTGGCAGTATCCGCCCTGACACCGACCCATCATCGAACGGGTGCGGTATTTTATTCCAATCATGGTGTCAACCCCTAGGGAATTGTGTACCGCTTGCAAAATTTCAGCTTTGGTAATTGTCTCACAACGGCAGATAACTTCGCCGTAGTCAGCGTTTTCTGCAATTAAGCAAGCTTTTTTCTCGTCGCTCTGTTTGGAAAAGCGGAGGATTCCTTTGCGGTTTGGGTTAAAGTTTTTGTTAGGGATTAATGTTTCACGTTCCGCTAGCAGTCTGACCGCACGTCGCGCAATCGGTAGAGCAGAGGTAAGCCCTGGTGATTCAATTCCAACAAGATTTATGGTGTGTGGTGCTTCATTGCGTGCTTCTATTACAAAATCATCCACCAAGCCGTTTCTATCGAGCCACTTGGGCTGTATACCAGAATAGTTTCGAATATAATCGGCCTTATGGATGTGAGGCCATAGCAACGAGGCACTTTCTGCAAGGTAATCCATATTTTTTTGTGGTACACCGTAATATGTAAAATCGTCTACATAATCTGCATTAGGGCCTACAATTACGTTGCCATCTACTGTTGGAGTTACATGGACTCCCATATATGTAGTGCTGGGAACAGGGTATACTGGCATAGGAAGAAGAGGTCCTATATTTTTATCTAAAATGATATAGTCACCTTTGGATCCACCGATGCGGTAACCAAAAATTCCCATCATATTAGAGATTTTGACGCAGCCCATTCCGGCGCTGTTTACAATCCAACGGGTATTAAAATCACCTTGAGTTGTCTTAATGGTGTATGTATCATTTGATTCACGGCTAATATCTATTACTTCGTGATTAAAGTGAAAATCAACTCCGTTCATTTTGGCGTTTTCTGCCAATGCTATTGTGTACTGGAAAGGATCTACGATACCACTGCTTGGGGAAAACATTGCAAATTCGCCAATTACCGCTGGTACCAGCTTGTGAAGGCGTTCTTTGTCAATCATTTCAAGGCCGATGCTACCATTAATTTTGCCGGTCGCAATTGTACTTTGCAGGCTTTCATAGTCTGCTTGTGTATTTCCGACAAGAACTTTTCCTGTGCGTTTAAAGGGCACGTCCAGTTCTCTAGCTATCTTGTCAAATTCCAGATTTGACTCCACACAGCACTCTGCTTTGAGGGTTCCAATACTATAGGCAAAACCACCGTGTATCACGGCTGAATTTCTTCCACTTGTTTCATAGCAAACGTCACGGTTCTTTTCCAAAACCCCAATTTTAAGATCGTTTTTTGACATCTCTCGAGCGACTGCACTTCCAACCACGCCTGCACCGATAATTAGTATGTCGTATATTTGTTTCATATACTCTACCCCCTTAAAGTCATCCAATGACTTTATAAAATTATAACATCATTATTTGGCAGTAACAATAGAAATATTGATAAACTGTGCATTTAGTACTAGCATTCTAAAGAATACAAGCTGATACTATGCTAAATCATCCTATGATTTAGGGGATAACAATACCCACGTATCCTGATAAATATAGGATGCATGGGTTAGTGTTTTTACAGGCCTTTTCTTTCTATAAAACGGTTTTGATTATAAAGCAAGTGGAACAGCATGGCCTGCTGTGCTTCTGCTGCACGATGTTCACTCACTGATTTGAATATTTCACGGTGTGATTTCACGGTTTGGTCAAACTCCTGCTCCACCACCATGGACGAAAATACTGTTATGCCTTCGCAAATAACAGGAATCAGGTTAGACATTACAATATTCCGGCTACAAGTGGCAAGCTGAGAATGAAAGTCCATATCCTTTTGAGTGAAATCCTGACGTTTGGAAATTAGTAATTCCACCTCATCGCACAAGGACCCTAGGATTGCGATATCTTGAGGCGTTGCGTTTTGTGCCGCGAGAGCTGCAATCTGTGGCTCTATGATGTAACGGATTTGCATTAAATCCTCTACAAGTTTCCGCCGGTCCTCCATAAAAGAAAGTCCAAGTGGGTCGTCCGCAACGCCTTTTTTCTGAGATAAAAAAGTACCTGCGCCATGACGTATATCTAAAATGTTGCGTGAAGCAAGTGCACGCAACGCTTCACGTATTGTATTACGGCTTACGCCGAGTTGCTCAGAAAGTTCGTATTCATTTGGCAACTTTTCCCCTGCAACGTATCCGCGCTCACGAATTAGGCGCACTAGTTCGATGGCAACTCTATAGCCAAGTGTTCTATTTTCCATTTGCTACATTGACCTCCTTACCATTACACTACATTACTATCTTTTTTAATAATATAAAGGTGGATTTTATTTCAAGTATATAATATAACATTATTATTTTCAATCTATGAGACAAATTTCTAAGCATAATCTATATAATTTTTTACAGTGAAATTAAAGCAGCAATTGAACTTGCTGTTAATAATTCTCAGGATGTTTGTAAAGTAGTTATTAAATTTGATTAATATTAAGGAAGATACGATGGATAAGTTGTAATCACTTTGGAAAAGACTTAAAAAATATTCAGATAGATTCAATAAAATAAAGTAAAGTTCTTAATTGGTCATGAAGTTTTAGAATTATTGACAGAAGAATTTATAGAACATATAATTAAATTACCGTTATTACTGTCATAAATAATTATGAGAGTAGTAGCGGAATTAACTTTTTGAAAGATGTTTTTTATTTATTTGATGCCACTTTAATATGGCAGAATGGAGGAATTTAATGAAAGCTTTATTTATAGGTGGAACTGGAACTATCAGTACTGCAATATCTAAACTTGCAGTAAAAAATGGATGGCAATTGTATTTGCTAAACCGTGGGAATAAAAATGGCAGAGTGCCAGTAGGTGCAAAGGTCTTAACAGCTGATATTAACAATGAAGAAGAAGTTTCAGGGTTAATAAAAGATATGGTATTTGATGTAGTTGTGGATTTTATTGCTTTCGATGCACCACAAATTCAGCGAGATATAAGACTTTTTAGTAATAGGACAAAACAATTTATTTTTATTAGTTCTGCCTCAGCATATCAGAAGCCATTATCACACTACAAGATTACAGAGAGCACGCCACTTTCTAATCCATATTGGCAGTATTCTAGGGATAAAATAGCCTGCGAAGAACTATTAATGTCAGAATATAGAAATAACAACTTTCCTATTACGATAATACGTCCAAGCCATACCTATGGAGAAACAAACGTGCCAGTGGCAATTCATGGTGAAAAAGGTAGTTGGCAGGTTATTAATCGTATGATAAAAGGAAAGCCTGTAATAATTCCTGGAGATGGGAGTTCACTTTGGACAGTGACACATAATTCTGATTTCGCAAAGGCGTTCGTTGGAATTATGGGAAATCAAGCGGCAATAGGAGAAGCTATTCATATTACTTCTGATGAAGCTATAACCTGGGACAAAATATATGATAGTATCGGTGCAGCTCTTAATGTTAAAGTTAAAAAGTTTCATGTAGCTACAGACTTTTTAGTAAAGTGTCAAGCTGATATAGAAGGTGGATTAGTTGGTGATAAAGCTAATACTGTGGTTTTTGACAATAGTAAAATTAAAAGGCTTGTTCCAGGATATGTTGCTACGACAAGGTTTGATCAAGGTGTTAGACAATCTATTGAATATATATTATCTCATACGGAATTACAAATTGAAGATGAAGAGTTTGATATTTTTTGCGATAATATAATTAAAGCACAACTGAAAGCAATAGCATATTACAATAGCCTTTAAAAAGGCTATTCTAATAATTTTAATAGCTTGATAATTAGTAGCAAAATTATAAAGCTTTAATTAAGGGAGATTTTATTTATATGGAAAAGCAATCATTTTACTCGCAATTAGACAAAGACAACAGGTACATTATAAATTGTTGCTTTTTTGTTTTTGCTGTTAATGGACTATATTCTATGATTCTAGGCTCGCTTTTACCAATAATTAGTGATGAATATGGGCTAAATAATACAATGAGTGGGGCATTACTCTCTGCACATCAAGCAGGAAACTTGATATCAGGTTTTATTGCAGGAGTGTTGCCGCTATATTTAGGACGGAAAAAGGCAATAATGTTTTTATGCAGTTTTGTTATTATGGGATTTTTAATTATGATTTTAACAGGCAATCCAGTTTTATTGATTTTAGGATTTTTATTTACAGGATTAAGTAGAGGAAGCATCTCTAATTTTAATAATACTGTTGTAAATGAGCTATCGAGCAGTAGTCCAGCAGCCCTCAATATTTTACATAGTATTTTTGCAGTAGGGGCTTTATCCGCTCCATTTTTAGTTATTCTCTGTACAAAGGTAGGTGGAGAAATTGGCTGGAAAATAGCTGCTGGAGTTATTATTACGCTTGCAATTATATCTATTTTTCTTTTTTCAAGAATGAAAATAGATAATACCGCGAAAAAGAAAGAGAAAGTAGTGATATCCTATGAATTTATGAAAAACAGATACTTTTGGGTTTGTGCTGGAATTTTGTTCTTTTATTTGTGCGCAGAAGCGACTATTAATGGATGGATGGTTAAATATTTTATAGATTCGGGAATTATGACGATTAAATATGCGCAAATGCTCGCTTCGTTATTATGGGTAGTTATGCTTGCTGGTAGACTAACTTGTGCCTTTTTTGGTCATAAAATATCTAAGAAAAAATTGCTTATTACAACAAGTATCGGAACTGTTGCATTTTACTTGCTATTACTTTCATCGCGAAATTTAACTATTATTACCATAGCTATAACGGGGTTAGGGTTCTCAATGGCAGGAATTTATCCTACGACAATTTCTACGCTTGGTAACACTATTAAGTCTTACCCAATGTCAATGGGAGTATTGCTTGTTATAGGAGGTATTGGTGCTACCATAATGCCAATTATAACCGGTGCATTATCTGATGCTTTTGGAATCTTGGCTGGCATGAGTGCTATTGTATTTGCTATTATTTTGATGACAGTTTTCGTGGTTTTAAGTGTCCTAAGCAAGAACGATATTGCATAGACACGTGGCTATATTAAAAATGTCGAAAATTCCACTATTGCATTATAAAAAACTTTAGTTTATAATGGATACAAGTCATTGTTAACGTGAACAATGAAATTTATCAAGGAAGGGTGAAGTTTATGAAAAAATTTATGAATGAAAACTTTTTATTATCTAACAATACTGCGATAAATCTATATAACAATTATGCAAAAGATATGCCTATTATTGATTATCACTGTCATTTAAATCCAAAAGAAATCTTTGAAAACAAAACATTTAAAAATATAACTGAGGCTTGGTTATATGGAGATCATTATAAATGGAGAGCTATGAGAAGTAATGGAATAGATGAAAAATACATTACTGGGAATGCTAGCGATTATGAAAAATTTATAGCTTTCGCAAAAACAATGCCGATGGCTATAGGTAATCCTCTTTATCATTGGACGCACTTAGAACTTCAAAGATATTTTGGAATATATGAGGTTCTTAATGAGAAAACTGCTCCAGATATCTGGGAAAAAGTAAACGCACAGTTAAATGGAATAGGTTTTGGAGCAAGAGATTTGATTGTTAAATCTAATGTTAAAGCTTTATGTACTACAGACGATCCAATAGATTCATTAGAATATCATTTAAAACTTAAAGAAGATACTAATTTTAGTGTAAAGGTTTTACCAGCATTTAGACCAGACAAAGGGCTTTTGATAAATAAAGAGACCTTTATTCCATGGACTAAAAAGCTTGCAGAAGTATCTAAAATTAATATTAAAAGCTACGATGAATTTCTAAAAGCCTTAGAATCAAGAGTGAGATTTTTTAACGAAGTTGGATGCATAATATCAGACCATGGTTTAGATAGCTTAACATATATTGAAGCTTCAAAAGGAGAAGTATCTAGTATATTTGAAAAGGTATTAAAAGGAGAGACTGCAACCACCTGTGAAGAAAGTAAATATAGGACATATACATTACAGTTCCTAGGAAAATTATACTCAGAATTTGGATGGACAATGCAACTTCATCTTGCGGCACAAAGAAACAATAATACGAAAATGCTTAAACAATTAGGGCCAGATACTGGATTTGATTCTATTAATGATGAAGAAGTAGCTTATCCACTATCAAGATTATTAGATTCATTAGAAACCAATAATTCTCTTCCTAAAACTATTTTGTATACTTTAAATCCAAAAGATAATTATGTTCTTAGTACTATGCTTGGAAACTTCCAGGGTTCTGAAGTGCCAGGAAAAGTGCAGTTTGGAGCAGCTTGGTGGTTCTTAGACAATAAGGACGGCATGATAGAACAAATGAAAGTGCTTGCTAATACTGGATTATTAAGCCGTTTCGTAGGAATGCTAACTGATTCGAGAAGTTTCTTATCTTATACAAGGCATGAATACTTTAGAAGAATATTATGTAATCTAATTGGAGAATGGGTTGAAAATGGTGAAATACCTGAGGATATGGAGCTTCTAGGAAGTATTGTTCAAGGTATATGCTACAACAACGCAAAAGGATATTTTGGCATTGATTGTTAACGTATATTTACTAGTGGCATAGGGGTGTTAAAATGGAAGTTACAATTAAAGATATAGCAAAAATTGCAAATGTGTCACATACTACTGTTTCAAGAGCGCTAAATGATAGCCCGTTTATAAATGTAGAGACAAAGGCTAAAATAATGGCAATAGCAACGGAACTTAACTATGTACCAAATTATAGCGCTAAAAGTCTGGTATTAAATAGATCGTATAATATAGGGCTTATTTTTACGACGATAAGTGAAGTAACTGCATCAAGTTTCTTTCATGAAACCGTAAGTGGTGTAAATAGTGGCATAAAAGAATGTTATAATCTAGTAGTTAGAGGGATTGATGATTATAAAAATTTTACATTCATTAATAAGAGAAGCTTTGATGGCATAATACTTATGAGTCAAAGTAATAGTGATAATCCGTTTATATACTATTTACTGGAAAAAAAGATACCGTTGGTTGTATTAAATAGAGATATAGATGTTAATTCTATAATTAACATATTATCCTCAGACAAAAAAGGGGCATATGAAGCTGTAACATATCTGATACGAAATGGGCATAAAGATATAGCTATAATAGAAGGTGCAAAGGGTTTTAATTCTACTATAGAGAGAAAAAATGGATTTTTAAATGCGTTAATCGAAAATAATCTGAAAATTAGTAGCGAATATATGGTTTCAGGAGATTATACTATTGAAAGTGGATATAGTGCCATGAAAAAACTACTTAGGCAGAGAACGATTCCAACAGCGGTATTTTGCTCTAATGATGAAATGGCAGTGGGAGCAATGAAAGCTACATTTGAAGCGGGACTCAACGTCCCTTCTGATATTTCCATTATGGGCTTTGATGGTAGTAAGCTCGGAGCATTTTTAACACCGGCACTAACTACTGTAAGAAGACCTATAATTGAAGTAAGTAAAAAAGGTGCAGAAAAGCTTTTACATATTATAGAAAACAATGGTACTACTTTAAGAAATGATGGAACCGAAGGAGAAAAGATATATATTGATACAGAGCTTATTGAAAGAGACTCAGTAGCAAGCTTAATATAATTTAGCCACTGAATTGTAAAATAAGCTTAATAATAATTGTTCGCGTTAACAATAAATTAAATGCCTAAAATTCATATAATTAAGTGTTTTAAGGTAAAATAAACGGGTAGATAATTTAATTAGTATATCAAGTGTGTATAATTGCAATATGCCACAGTAAGGATTAAATATAATATTATTAGGAGGAAAAATTTATGAAGATGACGTTAAGATGGTTTGGAAGCAAACATGATTCAGTTACACTTAAGCAAATAAGACAAATACCGGGTGTTACAGGTGTTATTACAACACTTTATGATATGCCTGCAGGAGAAGTATGGCCACTTGAGAAAATTTTGAAAATAAAAGAAGAAGTTGAAGCAAGTGGACTAAAAATTGAAGGAATAGAAAGTGTAAACATTCACGATTCTATTAAAATAGGATCACCTGAAAGAGAACAATATATCATTAACTATATAGAAACATTAGAAAACTTAGGTAAAGCAGGAATTGATATGGTTTGTTATAACTTTATGCCTGTATTTGATTGGACTCGCTCTGACCTTGCTAAGAAAAGAGAAGATGGTTCTACAGTTTTATCATATGATCAAGAAATAATAAATAAAATTGATCCAGAAAAAATGTTTGAACAAATTGATAAAAATAGTAATGGATTTGTAATGCCAGGTTGGGAACCTGAAAGAATGGAATATGTAAAAGAATTATTTGAAAAATACAAAGATGTAAATGAAGAGAAATTATTTGATAATCTTGTATATTTTTTAAATAAGATTCGTCCAGTATGTGAAAAATACAATATAATGATGGCAATTCACCCGGATGACCCTGCATGGCCTGTATTTGATTTGCCTAGGATAATAAATAATAAAGAGAACATTTTAAAACTCCTAAAAACGGTAGATGCAAAATTCAATGGTCTTACACTGTGCACAGGTTCACTCGGTTCAAACCCTAATAATGATATCTGTGATA
>NZ_JAENWL010000224.1 GCF_016650095.1 Clostridium sp.
TGGCGGATCAGCATATATTACTTTATATTTTTTATTTGGAAATTCTATCATTTATAATTTACTCCTCGTCAGGAGTGTGGCCACACTTATACTTGCAAGTTTCCTATTTATTTTTAATATTTAAGACATACTAGTTAGCAAGGATGACATTATTTTTGTCCTTATACTTTCTGCATACCTTTAAAAATTTATCTTTTTACCTCTTATTCATAAAGTATTTGTTTCAAAATCCCTGTTTTTTTCTTAGCTTCATCAATTCTTATACTTTTTTGATTATTAAAAATAGGTGTGCACATTTCAAGTATTCGGTCCTCGGTCCTTCTATCATACATTTCTGCAAGTACATCATTGGTCTCTTTCGGGTTAATATTTAAGTTGCTTGATATTATTAACGGGAGGTTGCTCCTGTACCTGCTGTCTATAATGTTATATATCATAGCCTTGCTCCACTCTGTTTTCTTTTCAGTTCCTAAGTCGTCTATGATTAGCAGGTCCGCGTTGCACAATCCCCTTATGATGTCGTTCTCGGCTTCTTTTCCCCATTTGTTATAAGTTTGCTGGATCCTAGAAAGTAAACCATTAATACTTACACATATTACAGGTACAAATTGTTCTAAGAGTTTATTTGCTATTGCACTACTTAAATAAGTTTTACCATTCCCCGGTTCTCCGTAAATGAGTAGGCCCAATCCTTCTTCTCTGCACTCTTTAAAATTTTTAGCATAGCTAGTACCCAATTCGCACATTTGCTTTGTGCCTTTGCTGTAATCCCATTTTTCAAAGGTGCTTTCCCTGAACTTCTTGTCCATTAAGCTATTAGTCATTAATTTATTAATTCTTAATTGCTTCTCATTTGCTTTTCCAATTATTGATTTTTCTTCTAGCGCTTTCTTTTCACAATCACAAATTACTTTTACAACCCTGTCTATTCCTAAAATATTATATTTTTTAAATAAACGCTGTCCACATATATCGCATTTCTTAGTCAACTCCAAGTTCAAATCCGATTCCTTCTCTATTTGGGTCTTCAGTACATTGGCTGCTCTTTCCATGAACTTTCTCCTTCCCATTGGTTTTCCAGTTCCGTAATATCCCTTCAACATAACTATATTTGTATTTATTTTGCCTTATAGCTTCCCTCATTGATTCTTCCACCCATTCTTTTGTGTAATATTCTATATCTGTATCTATCAATTCAATTAATATTTGATTTAATAAACCAAATCCACACTTTTCATATAATTTATAAGTATCTTTATTTTCAGAACAACTATCACAATGCTCTCTTTCTTCTTCTTTTTCTTTTGTTTCTTCTTTTGTTTCTTCTTTTTCTTTTTCTTTTTCTTCTTCTTCTTCTTCTTCTTCTTTCTTGCAAGGGCAACTCATTGTTATATTATTCCATGCACCCCCCATTGCAAGCCCCTTGTAAGCCCCTTGCAAGCGGGGTATTTCAAATTTTAATTCCAAACATTGGATTAGAAAGCCCCTTATAAATTTTTCTGACTTTACAAGGTCTAATTCTTTTAAAACACATTTTTCTATATTTATATTTTTTATAGGATTAAACTTCAACCAATTTAATATAAAAATTTCATTTGTACCTAGGTCATATTCAATTTTTTTATATTCAACAAACTTACTTAATAGTTCCTTTACTTTCTCTTTTTCTAACCCAGTTTCAAGTTTTATTATCATCTCAGATATTTCATATATTCCAGACTGAGTAGTTTTGCTATTAGTTAAAAGATATAAGTAAAAATACTTTTCTTCTGGTGATAGCTCTAAAATAAAAGGATCTTGCCAGAATGTTATTTGAACCTGTCTGTACACTGCCATTTAATCACCTTCTTTATAATTCTATCTCCAACCCTTTTTCTGCAATATAAACTGGCTTTCCTGTTAGCCTTTCAATTTCATTTTTAAATTGTGCCGCGTTACTGTTTTCATCGCTTAAATGTATTAGTGTAATGCTTTCACATTTACTTAGGTCTGATGCTTTAAGAAACTCTTTTACATTCTCCAAGCTAAAGTGTGATGTAAAAAGTCTTTTTGCTAAGCTTGAATTTAAACCATTTTCAATATTGTTTTGTAGAATTTCTTTACTGTAATTAGCTTCTATTAAGATGTGTTTTAAGCCATTAAATTTATATTGAATATAATATGTATCTGTGGCAAATAGCAACTTACCCATATCCTCATGGCTTATTAGAAAACCTAGCGGCTCTGCTGCGTCGTGTTGGGTTTCAAATGGTAATATTGTAAACCCTCCAATTTTAATTTGTTTTTCTGATTCTATAAAATGTAACCTATGATGAGTTTCTAATACTTCGCTTTCTTTTAAAATTGCTCTTACTGTTCCCATGCTTGTGCAAACATCTATTCCATTACTTAATAGGTCTTTTATGGCTTTACTGTGGTCAAAGATGCTCATGGCTTATTAAACAACCAACAACACTAGATAAATCAAACTTAAGTCCTTTTAATATTTCTTTATAACTAATCCCACACTCAATAATCAATATTTCCTTTTCATTTTGGAGCAGATAACAGTTTCCTGCTGATCCGCTCCCCAATACTTTTAGCTTCATCGTTTAAAACCCCGGTTCTGCTTTTGTTTCTTTTACTGGCTTTGTATCTTCTGGAACTATATCTATTGACTTTGTATTAGCTTTCTCTTTCATTTCTTCTTTAACTTCGTATTGCGTATCGTTTATAATGTCTTTTTCGTCATACTCTTTTTCATCGCTATTATTGAATGCCCCAATCATTAAATCACTATCATCTGAGGTATTAGCAAACATCTTGCAAGCTCTATTAATTACAGTTTTCTTTGCCATTTCGTCAGCAAAATTAGTGTGTGCCCCTGAATTACCTTTCGCAGCACCTTGGTTCCAGCTTTTCTTTATTTGGTTAATATTCATAATTTCAATATAATTCTGGCCCTCTTCCATAACCACTATTGCATAAGCACCTTTAATCTTTGCCGGGTCTATATCTTCAAATTTTTGTTCATGTTTTGTTATTTTCTTATATCCTGTTTCAAGATCTAATGCATAATTAAATTCGTCACCTTCATAAATACAATTTGCAATTACGTTTTTTACATTTTTCAACTTTTTAGTTACTGCAACAGTCCCTAAGTAACTTCTCATGAGTTGTAATTTGCCTCCATAAGGTATAAAGTAACATTGCTTTTTAACTGGACTTAACCCCTGTATAACCATATCTAATAAGCTGTTTGCAATACTTATTTCGCTGCAACTTTTGAGCACTGGGTTTTTATCTTTATCCACTGTTTCTGAAAGTATTAAGTAAGCACTTTTCAAAGCATTCTCTGCTGAATAGTTAGCTGGTATTCTAAGTTCTTTTTTGTTTTCTAGGTTTTTAACCCTACTAAGCACCTTATCTGTTACATTTCTTTCTTGAGTTGTTACGACTGCTTTATTTTCATTCATTTATATTGCCTCGCTTTCAATTTTTAGATTTTTATCTAAACTAACTATTAAATTTATTATTTGGCTGTCAGTTTCTATTAATTTGTTAATGCTTTCCTTGTTATCTATAAAAAGTGGAACATTAACTTCATAGTGTTCTGAAAGGGTTTTTATAACATCCAATCCCGCATTAATTTGACCTGCAGTATTAGCATTAGTAAATGGCACGCCTTGGATTAATGCTTCGCAGCACTCTGAAATTCCGCCATTACCTAATTTGTTAAATAATTTAAAAGTTACATATTTGAATTTATCATTTATGCCACCTTCCAGAAGCTCAACCTTAGTTTTTATATATTCCTCGCATAGATATTCTTGGCCCTCAAGCTCTGCTATTTGCTGTGATAACCTTTGTTCCTCCCCCATTAGATCATCAATTCTTTTTTTTAGGTCCTCATTTGATTTTTTATGTGATAATAGTTCGTTTATTTCCATTAGTGACGCTTGCAAGGTGTCTTTTCTTTCTCTTAGGTCCTTAATCTGTTCTGTGGCTGTAGCTGGTTGTTGTAGTTTGTTTTCAAGCTCTGATATTTCAATTTTTAGTTTTATATATTCTTTATTGCTAACAAGAGGATCCGGCCTAATATAATTATTTATTTTAGATTCTAAGTTTTTTACATCTTCCACTTGTACTACAGCCAAGTCCTCGAACTTTTCAATTTCAATATTTTTTATTTTTTCTTTTAACTTTTCTATTTCTACATTTAAGGCTTGCCCTTTGATACTGATATCTTTTAAATGTTTAGCTTTGTTTTCATTGAAGTTTCCTTCTAGCGTAACTCTTTGGGCCTCTATATCCTCCATTTCAAAGTCCCTGCGGCAAGTCGGGCAGCTCTTTGCATTAGCCGGTAATTCAAATATTTTTTTATTCTCTTCATGCCATTTATCTTTTAAAGTAGTTTTTATAAGCTCTGTTTCTGCAATAGTTTTTTCTAATTTTTCAATTTCTCTTTTGTTCGCTATTAGCCTGTTCTTTTCTAACCCGAGGGTGTACCCTGCATCTCTAAATTGTTTTTTTAATTCTTCCAGTGGTTTTTCTGCGTCAACCTCCGCCTTATACGCCATATCCTGTTCTTTAGCCTTAAGGGTGTATAGTTTATCCCTTTCACTCAATACTTCGTCACTGCCCTTGCTACAGCCGGTGATTTGGTCCTCTAAAGACTTAATCCCACCAACTATGCCCCTTTTCCTAAACTCTATAGCATCAAAGTCAATCTCTTTAATAGACTTAGTATTTTCATCTACTCGACTTGGTATGGACTTCTTATCTTCATTCAGAATCTTCTTCCTAGCCTGTATTTGTTTTTTTAGGGTATCTATGTCTTTGTCTACTAAAAGTGCCTCTAATGCTTTCAAACTGTCCTTATAATTAATAACTTCTCCTGAGGTAACATCTCCAATGATATCTAATAACACCGTTCTTCTATCCTGCCATTTCATATTTGTGCTGAAGTATAAAGGATTACTGAGCAGCTTAAACAAATTTTCATCAATCAATCCATTTATTTTAGTTTTATATTCTGACATTTTTACAGGAACTTCGTCTATATAATAAGATGTTTCAGTTCCTTTGAGCTCTGCCTGTTCCTCTCCCCTCTTCCTGGTCCACTTTTCCTTAAGGATTTTTTTAAGAGTTAAAATTTTCCCGTTCACATCAATTACACCTTCAACTTCTGTGTCCAGCATATGGATTATATTATTGTTTGCATCTAGTGGCTGCACTTCAAATTTACTGCGGTCTTGGCTATCTTTATCAAATAGTAACCAAGTAAATGCATCAAATATAGTTGTTTTTCCAGTTGCATTTTCACCTTTTATTGAAGTTACATTGCCAAAATCTATTGATGATCCTTTTATACCTTTAAAATTTTTAATCAATAAATTTGTTAATTTTATTTTCATGTTCAAACCCCTCTCCCTTTTCCTCCTTATTTTTTTCTTTTAGAACCTCAACAATGATTTTTATAGAATCATCTATATATTCATCTGCTGAATTCGGTCCATCTATAGACCTTAAATTCTGTAATACTCCCTCTAATACATATTTGTATTTCTTCTCCATCTGTACAACCTCACTTTCTTTTGATATAATGAATTTAATGATTTTTTACTCTAGGTTGCTTTGCAGAGCAGCCTTATTCTTTTGTTCTTTTAATATGTGTTTATCTAATCTTTGGGATAACCTAACCACCTCTGGATCAGTAAGATTAAAGTTGTTTTTTACTATCAGCCTGTCCAATTTCTTTCGTAACACTTCTGTGGTCATAACTTCTTTTAGTGCTTCTCTAACAGAAACTCCTGAGAAATATAAATTTACAACTTTCTCTACAAGTTTATTAGTAGTATCAGTACTGGTACCAACAACGTTCCTTTCCAACCCTTATCACCTCTCTTAAAATCCTTTATAATAAATGCCAGAATAACTATAATGCTATAAATTATTAGAATTAATTTACCTATAGGTGTCATACTTCTTTGCTCCTTTCACAATTTCCTTTGCGATTTTATTTGCCATTATCCCAAATTTGCATCTTCCACAAACATAATTTTTGTTCTTATAATCTCGTTTTACGTTTCTAGCATCTTTTATGCATGATCTTCTTAATACAAGTATTCCTTTGCACTGTTTACATTTGATTTTTACTATCATTTTAATTGGTTCCTAGTGGCTTTTTAGTTTGCTTAGACATCTTGTCTAA
>NZ_JAENWL010000145.1 GCF_016650095.1 Clostridium sp.
CTTCTCTATTACTTTTTGATCTTGATAATCCGAAACAAAAATCACATCATATTTTGATGAAATCTCACATATAAGATAACCAGAATATGCTTCAGGAATAAACGCTTTTCTCATGAACCTTTCCCTTTGTTCATTTGTATCATAATTCATTATGATATCTACTGATTCATCTGACCCCATATTATCAGGGCATTGTGCAAGTATTATTAAAGTCCCTCCAGCTTTTAAAGCTTCAATACCGACTGAATGTGCTTTCGAAGCCTGGTACAAATTAATATCCTTTGGATACCCTCCAGCTGAAGCGATGACCACATCAGCCTTCTTGTCAATATGAACAGCCCCTACCTCATCGCAGTATTGAACACCTCTTTCAAAAGCTTCTCTATAATTTCCTGCAACAGCCTTGTAATAGTTGCCTTCGGAATTTAATATTATGTTGAATATAAAGGAAGGTTTAATTTTATCACAGGCATCCATCATATCTTCATGCATTGGGTTTCCATTTAAATTTCCCAATCTACACTCGGGATTAATTGCACTTCCTTTTTTTTCTCCAAAAACACGCATATGGTTTAAAAATATCGCTTCATAAGAAGCTATACCTGGAAGCAAAGATTTTCTACCTCCTCCATACCCAGCCATATCATGATATGTAACTGCTCCAGTCAATATAAGGTGATCACATTCTGTAGCATAGCGATTTATTTCAATTGGAGTACCATATCTTGTTATACCAAATGATTTAAGACTTCCCTTATCATGGCAGTCGTGGTCAATAACTTGAAATCGTTTAGCTAAAGCTTCTCCAAGCAAGAGCCTGTGCTCCTCTTCTGTTTGTTTTTCATGAGCACCAGTTGCACTTAAAATTACAATATCCTTATCCTCAACACCACCACAATTCAACTCTTGGATTATAAAAGGCAGAAAAATATCCATCCTTTGGCAATGCCTTGTAATATCTGATATTACAAGGCACACTTTATCTCCACTTTTCACTATATCCTTCAATTTTTTACTTCCAATAGGGTTATTTAATGCATCTTTTATTATTTCATTTGCTTCCTTTTGGTTAACCATATCCTTATCTAATACACGATAATCTCCTATTTGATCTGTAATTATCTCTAGATAATCCTTTCCATATTTCATTTTTGGAAAGCTCGTATTATTCATTATGATTTTTGAAAATATCTATTTTCTCTATTCTGTCAAAGGCTTCTTTTAACGCATCAATATTCACTGTACATGCAAGTCGTATATATCCCTCTCCACATGTTCCAAATGCTATTCCGGGTATGGTAAGAACATGTGCTTCTCTTAATATTATATCGCTTGCCTGGATTGATGTAAGTCCTGTCTTTTTTATATTTACAAAAAGATAGAATGTTCCTTTAGGAGTAGGCACCGACATATTTGGTGTTTTGTTTATCCGCTCAGCAGCATAAAATACTCTGCTCCTATATTCCTCGATCATTGGTGGTTGTATTTCTTTTCTGTATCTAAGAGCATATATCGCTCCCCTTTGAGATATTGATGATGCAGTAAAAGCTACATTTTCATTTATTCCCTGAATTGTTTTTATTATGAAATCAGGTGCAATAATATTGCCAACTCTCCAGCCTGTCATAATATAGTCCTTAGAAAAACTATTAATTGTAATAGTCCTTTCCTTCATCCCTTCTAATGAAGCAATCGGTAAAAAAGGTTCTTCAAAGCTAAAAGAGCCATATATATCATCAGCTATTATTATTAAATCATACTCTTTGGCTACCTTTGCGATATCCTCTAAAGTTTTTCTCGTAAAGCAATTTCCTGTCGGATTTGTTGGGGTATTTATAATTAATGCTTTTGTTCTTTCCGTTATAAGACTTTTTAATCTCTCAATATTTATTTGAAAATTTTCTTCTTCATAAGTGTCTAGTTCAACAGGTATCCCTCTTGCAAGTCCAATTTGCTGAAGATATGGTGTAAAACAAGGCGTGTGTATGATTACCTCGTCCCCATCATCAATAATAGCTTCAAGAGCTAAATACATCGCGATACAACCGCTGGCTGTCACCATTATTTCATTGTCTGAAAAATCCATATCATGCTCTGTTTTATAAAATTTGCGAATCTCACCTCTTAATTCAGGGTCTCCCCTAAAATCAGTATACTTTGTGTGACCAGCTTTTGCATCCTTCATGGAGTTATCAATGATGATATCATTGGTTATCAAATCTGGATCTCCAAGACCCAAATTTATTACATCATTAAACTGCTTTGCCAATACATCTAATTGTCCCATAGGAGTTGATGTATCCTTCCAATATCTTTTAGCTAAATATTTATGTTTCATAAATTTCACCTCTTTTTAAATTTTAGTAAAACAATCTTATTTTCTACTTTAAAACATATGCATGACTTAAAAAAATCCTAATGTCATTAAAATATTACCATACTAAATAATGTGATCAAAGGCAATGCGATCACTGTTCTTTCCAGAAAAATGATTGCCAAATTTTTGAAATCTACTGGAACATCTGATTGTACAATAACTGCGCCAACTTCTGTTACGTATATGATTTGTACAAGAGACAACGCACCTAATATAAACTTAGTTTTGACAACTGTAATAGGTGCTAACATAAGTGCTGGTATAAACATATCTATAAATCCAACCAAAGTTGCAGGTGCAACCTTAAACGCTTCTTCAATACCAAGTAGATTTAAGTAAAAACCCATTGGATAGGAAATAACATTAAATATTTTAGTATAAGTTACAGCTATCAATGCAATTGTTCCCCATGCAACAACTATTGGTAAAAGGGAAACCATGATACTAGAAAACATCTTATTTCCTTCATGAATTACATCCATGCCGGTTGTTCTTTTAGCTCTTGATGTTGCTTGGCTAAGTGCCCATTCAAATTTATTTGCCCCTTCTGGAATTTCCTCTTTAAGCATTTTGCCTGTTTTGGGATTATATTCATCAGGTATCTTGGATAATGGAGCTATTCTAGGTAAAATCATCGCTAGTATAATTCCTACTAAGGTTGTTATTATATAGAATGGTGCAAACATGCTTTCAATTTTTAAAATGGATGCTACTATATAGCAAAATGGAACTGAAACAAGAGAAAAGTTAGTCATGATTACAGATGCTTCTCTACCTGTATAATATCCTGAATCATATTGTTTTTTTGTAAGTAATACCGCTGCAGTTGATGCTCCAAGCCAAGATGTTATAAGATCTACTGCAGATCTTCCAGGACATGTAAAAAGTGGTTTTACAAATTTTCTAATCATTATACCCGTAAACTCCATAACACCAAAATCTGTTAAAAACGGCATAAGATAGCTTATGGTCACTGCAATTGCAACTAATGTTTTTGCTAAATCAAGCATTGTACCACCAGTATCACCTGATATTATAAAATTTGGACCTACTTTTAGAAGTACCATTACTGCAATAACAGCCCCTATAATACGACTAGTAAAATATAAAGGACTAACTACAAATAAATCACTAAGAGTTTTATTCTTCACTATCAAATCAGGTTTTGCAAAAGAAGCCCATGTGCTTATTACTGCACTAAGTAGAACTATACCTGTTGCAATATATAATAATGAAGTGCCGAGTATCTGCTTAATAAAGTCAATAATTATTCCCACTGGCAGATTAAATGTACCTTTAGACGGTATAGGAATTAAAAAAAGAAAAACTCCTAAAACTGAAAAGACTATAAATTTGATTAAATCCTTGGTTTCATATTGCTTTTGAACCTTCTTAACCTTTTTCACATTAAGTTCCCCATTCATATTTATACACACCCCTTTTAATGTCTAGTGCACTTGCTTGTACACCTTTTAACTTTGAATTTTTAGATTTTATCTAGATTACCATAAAAATCATTTGGTTTCAAGTAGTAAATTTAGAATTTTATGGATTTAATTTAAATTTCAATTACTGTACCTGGGTTTAGTATTTTATTAGGATCAAATATCATTTTAATATTTTTCATAAGTTCAATTTCTGCAGTGGATTTCTGTAGCTTAAGGTCTTCGACTCTTAACTTACCAATGCCATGCTCTCCAGTAATTGTTCCACCATATTTAAAACAAAGTTTATACATCTTTTCCTTTAGCTCCTGCGCATATTCTGGTATTTTACCATCAACCATGACTATATCATTATGAAGATTACCGTCAGCAATATGTGCACTTATATTTGTAGTCGTATTGTATGAGCTTACCAGTTGCCACAATTCATTAAAAAACTCGGGCATGTAGCCTGGAGGTACGGCCATATCAAATGAATGTACAATTATATCCTTTATTATTTCATAACTACCACTTCTTATGGCAAGTATATCTGCTTGTTCCTGTCTACTCCCTGCAAATACTGCTTTATTGGCATTATATTTATCACAGATATTATCAATAACCTCGCAGTCATGATAAATGTCTTGTTCACTTTTTTCTGATAATATGATTATCACATCTGCTTTGCCCGTGTCAAGAGGCCAGTGAAGTCCTAAATACTCAGCTGTTTCTATATTTAAGTGTCTATCCTGATATTCAACTGCGAGAGGAGAAACCCCACTCCTAAGTATTTCTATTACTGCATTTGATGCATCATTTATATTATCAAAGGCTATTACTATTGTTGCCGAGTACTTATCTTCTGGATATATCCTTAATATCACTTTAGTAACTATTGCTAGAGTTCCTTCACTCCCAATAATAAGGTTCATAATGTTATATCCCGAGTTATCCTTCAAAAGTTTTCCTCCTAGATTTAACACTTCTCCATTTGGAAGCACTACCTCAATGCCTTTTACATGATTTCGAGTTATGCCATGCCTTACAGCCCTTGCTCCTCCAGCATTTGTAGCGACCATGCCGCCTATCTGAGCACCTTCATCTCCTGGATGAACAGGGAAACATATCCCGTTATATTTTTCAAGTTCGAAAAGAAGTCCCGCTAGAGTAACTCCACCCTCGAGGACTGCCATCATGTTCTTATCATCTATTTCAATCACTTTATTCATTCTTTCCATAGACAATATGATGCTCTCCACTGTTGGTATTGCACCGCCACAAAGCCCAGTCCCACCCCCACGAACGACAACTATTATTTTGTTGTCATTAGCATATTTCATTATTTGGGATATTTCTGAGGTTTTAAAAGGCTTGATAATTATTGAAGATGTATTTGCTTCTGGCCTTACGGTATACTCAATTTCATCATAAAAATAGCTTAACTTTTGCTCTAGTTCAGTTATTACATACTCTTCTCCAACAATATCTTTTAAATAATCTATTGTTTTCTTATCCATATGAAGGCCTCCATCATCTATAATTTTTTATATCCCGAATCATTTTAGGTACAATTTCATAAAGATCTCCTACATATCCATAATCAGCAAAATTGAATATAGGTGCTGATGCATCACTATTTATTGCGATAATCAATTCTGCTTCCTTCATGCCTGCAATATGCTGAGGTGCCCCTGAAATCCCGCATGCTATGTAAACCTTTGGTTTTACTCTGTTTCCACTATAGCCTACCTGATGTGAACTTCCAATCATTCCAGCATCCACAATTGCTCTTGTGGCCCCAAGCTCCCCACCCAATAGTTCAGCAAGTTCTTTAATCATCTCAAGATCTTCCTTCTTTTTAATGCCTCTACCTGCGGATACTACAACTTCTGCTTCTGTTATATCAAAGTCACTGTCTTTAAAAATCTTTATTATTTCACTTTTATTATTTTGGTATACATAAGGCTTTAGAATTGATATATTTGTGTTTCTGCTTTCATCTCTTTCACCTTCATTAAACTGTTTATACCTTATAGTAGCAATTTTAGGCACTGTAATTGTTTTTATATGAGCTAATATATTATTGCTAAAAGCAGGTCTTACCTGAATAAAATTACCATCCTCGTCAATATCTAAATCCGTGCAATCAGCTGTAAGTCCTGTTTTTAGTGCTGAAGCAATTCTAGGAGCAAGAGAGCGTCCAAAATTTGTTGCACCAATTAGCACAATCTCAGGTCTTTGCTTTTCAATAAACCTCACAATGTTTTCTTTAAATAAAAATTCTTCATGTTTTTCAAAGCATTTATCCTTTATGTAAAACACTTTACTTGCACCACGGTAATTGAGCTCTTTAACATCTAAATCATCGCCTCCAAGAACCAATGCATATAGAGGTGATCCAAGTTTCTCGCTTATTTCCTTTCCTTTTCCTAATAACTCATAGCTTATCTTGTGAATATGTCCATCATTCTGCTCTGAAATAACTAAAACTCCATAATGCTTTTCCAAATTAACACCTCCCTCTTTCTATAATACTTTCTTATCTTTTAAAGCATATAAAACATCACTAAAAAATCCACTATAATCCTCTTTATATATCTTGCTTTCCCTTGTTTCTTCTTTTGGAACTACTATTTTTACGACCTTTGTTGGCGAACCCTCAAACCCTGTTTCTTCTTCTGATATATAACCGTAAAGATCAGCTAGTCCAAGTTTTTTCACTTCAATTTTTAAAGACTCAAGCTTTCTTTTAACAGTAGGAAGCTCAATACGATTAATATTTTTAGTTACACTTATTAATGCAGGAAGTTTCATTTTTCTAAGTTGTATACTTCCACATAAACTGTTTATAGTAACAACTATTTCTTTATCTGAAAGAGAGTTTATCTTTTCAACATAATATGAATGGGGTATATTAAGAATTTCCGCAACCTCTGCCCCAACCTGAGCCGTATCTCCGTCCACTGATTTTTCTCCACATATTATCACATCAAAGTCTATTATATTTTTTATACAAGCAGCAATGGTTCTAGATGTAGCAAAAGTATCAGAACCACCAAATTGCTTATCAGATAGTAAGATGCAATTATCTGCACCTCGAGCATAAGCATCCCTTAGCGACTTTTCTGCTCTTTGAGGGCCCATAGTCAATACAGTAACCTTTGCAGTTTCTGCAACCTCTGCAGTTTCTGCAACCTCTGCATCATATTGATTTTTCAAATCTACAGCTGCTTGTAATGCATTCAGATCAAAAGGATTGATTTCCGCTTCTGCAGATGATCTGTCTACAACACCCTTTTCACTGTCGAATCTAACCTTCCCCATATCAGGCACTTCTTTTATAAGTACAACAATTTTCATTAAATGGCCTCCGATTAGTTACGTGGTATTACCACTTTTTATATCAGAATACCATATATTTGTATGATATTCTATATTATTGTTTTTTTACCTTTATTTTATATTAGTTTTTATCAACACATAAGGATATAAAAAAAATGCTTATAAACCATTAGTTATTCATGGTTTATGAGCATAATATTAGCATGGATATTGACTATGAATTTGCTGGTTTTTCTTAGATGATTATTCGTTCTTTTACTGGTTTATGTGCTTGTTTTTGTTCTAATGTTAAGTCATCAATAACCATCTAAGTTGCCTGTGACTTATATTTAATTTTTATACCGCATCATCAATAGCTTTTTTAAGTACATTTTCAATATCTTTGGCTATGGCTATAATTTCTTCACTACCCATCATCTGTATAATTTCCGTAGGTTTAATCATTCCAATATAAACAGAACCTTCTTTTTCATAGACTACCATTTTACAGGGCAAGAAATATCCTACTTCAATGTTTCTGCTTAATACCTCTTGAGCTTGAACTGGATTGCACACTTCTAAAATCTTAAAATTACTATCAAACTCTAATCCTTTTTCTCTTAGTTTATCCTTAAAGTTAAGTTCAAATAGCACTCCAAACTTATTTTCAGATAAACTCTTTTTTAAGCTTTCAACAGCCTCATCAAATGATTTTTCAGATTTCAATTCATAATTAATACTCATAGTGTCCTCCTCTATTTTAGATTTGTTTTTTTAATCTCCATATAACTCTGACACCAGGTCTATGATTTTGTTGGCGTCCATTCTTAATTACTTCAAATTTTAAAACCTTTACCTTTATCATTTGTGTTTATGGATAATAAGATACAACAAAAATCAAAAATCTATTTCCAATTTTCGAAATGTCACTGTATCCTTTTGTCGAAGAAAAGAAATGTAATAAAGATTATTCTTTTCTGATTTCTCTAATTTTAGATAATCACTACTTCCACTAATAGTACCTGATAGATTCATATCTCTTGGATTCATTAAGAAAAGTATTGATAAAAC
>NZ_JAENWL010000088.1 GCF_016650095.1 Clostridium sp.
TATGGGAGCTACACCAAATGCAATGGCTAACATGGAAGCTTTAACGTCAAGATTTCTTGCTGCTCCGAGAGCATTCTTTATTGTACCACTGGTGGGAAGTTTATTTATAGATTTCTTTAACGCTGGAATTATTACAATGTTCATGAATTTTTTTGGGTAAATAAATGGAATGCTTTTGGTAACAGTGGTTACTTACTTTTTAAGAAAAGTATATTACTATATTAATAAGGAAACATATATATATATGTAATTATTTAAAAAAATTTACCTTAAGGAGTGATTTTAATGAAAGCATACGTGGATAAAGATACGTGTATAGGATGTGGATTATGCCCAGAGATATGTCCTGAGATTTTTAAAATGGAAGCTGATGAGAAAGCTGTGGCATCAAAAGATGAAGTGGCAGAAAATTTATTAAGTAGTGCAAAAGAAGCAGAAGAGCAGTGCCCTGTTACTGCAATTACAGTAGAATAACTAAATAACTGAAAGTGAAACGAAATAACGAAAAGAATAGATATATAATTGAAATAGCGAGATTTTTTCTCGCTATTTTAATTATATCTTGATAAAAAAAATTATGGACTTTATAATTGAGATATAAGTTTAGGGGATGGTGACAAATGGGGACAATTAATGATTATTATAATGAGGTTATATGCAATATTAATGAGGGTGTTATTATTATAGATAAAAAAGGGATCATAAAAATTATTAATAATGCCGCAGAAAAAATGTTAAGGGTTAATGAAGAAGATAGCATAGAAAAATATGTTTTAAATATATTTCCATATGATGAATTGTTAAGTGTAATGGAAAGTGGAGAAGCACAATTAAATAAAAACGAAGGTAAATTTATTGTTACTCGTAAGAGAATAACTCAAAATGGTGAAGTCATAGGTGCACTTGAAATCATTAGTGAAAACACTGAAAATATGAGGTTAATGAACTTACAACATAAAGACACCGCTGATAAAAATATTTTAAATACTATCTTTAATACTATAGATGAGTGTGTAGTTACAGTAGATGAAAATGGTATAATAACTATGATGAGTAATGGATATAAACAATTTATTAATTGTGAAAATCCTGAGGGAAAGCATGTAACTGATGTTATTGAAAACACAAAATTACATACAGTAGCGAAGACAGGCATAAGAGAATTTGGAGAAATTCAGGAAGTTAATGGGCATAAGATGATTTCTATGAGAGTTCCTATTAAGAAAGATGGTAAAGTTGTAGGGGCCATTGGGAAGGTAATGTTTAAAGATTTAAGTAATTTTAATGTATTAAGTGCTAAACTAAACAACTTAGCAAAAGAGGTTGAATATTATAAAAGTGAATTAAGCAAGGATCTTAAAGCAGTATATACGTTTAATAATATTATAGGAAGCAGTATTAAAAGCATGGAGGTAATTAACCTGGCCAGAAAAGTGAGTAATACTGATTCAAATGTTTTAATTACGGGTGAAAGTGGAACTGGTAAAGAACTTTTTGCTCATTCTATTCACAATGCTAGTAGAAGATGTTCTAAACCCTTTGTAAAAATTAATTGTGGAGCTATTCCAGCAGAGCTTTTTGAGTCGGAAATGTTTGGTTATGAAGAAGGCGCTTTTACTGGAGCCAAAAAATCTGGTAAGAAAGGCAAGTTTGAATATGCAGATGGTGGTACTATTCTTTTAGATGAAATTGGTGATATGCCTATGAATATGCAAGTTAAACTGTTAAGGGTTATTCAAGAAAAGGAGCTCACGCGGGTTGGCGCGAATGATTGTATTAAAGTTGATATAAGAATTATTGCTGCTACTAATAAGTCACTAGAGCAGTTAATTAAAGATGGAAAGTTTAGAGAAGATTTGTACTATAGGTTGGATGTTATGCATTTAAGAATACCATCTTTAAGAGAAAGAGTAGAAGATATTGAAGAACTTTCAAATGAACTTAGGATAAAAACATGTGAAAAATATAAGGTTTACTCTGAGGGGATTTCTAGGGAAGCTATTGATTATTTAAAAGCTTATAACTGGCCGGGCAATATAAGAGAGCTTGAAAATGTAGTAGAAAGAGCTATAAATTTGCTTGATTCAGACCTTTCTATAATGCCAAAGCATTTACCAGAAAAGATAATTAAGAGTAAGATAAAAAAATATTCATTAGAAAATAATTATTTAAAAGAGGTTGTTGAAAATATTGAAAAAGACCTTATTATGGAGTGCATAAAAAAAACAGGTGGAAATAAAAAAGAAACGGCAAAAATATTAGGGCTTAGTAGAACTGGATTATATAAAAAATTAAACCGATACAATTTAATGTAATCATGCAATCTACAATAGTGCACATGTAAACTTAGTTTACATGTGCCATTTTTATGTAAACAAAAGATGCTGTTAATCAGCTGAAAACTTTAAAATGAAATAAATGCATAGTCAGATCAATACATTGAAAGCACTTTTGGTTATTTTTTTTAACAAAGTGCCTATAGAATAAATTGGACAAGTAGATGGGATTATTAATGTTAACTAAGTTTACAGTTATAATTATAATTTGTTTTATAATATTGAAAGAGGTTGGTATTGTACACTTCACAAGAGTTTGAATACTTGGCATGAAAAATGCTAGTATAATAAGTATATACAAAGGAAATAGTTTAAAGTAGATGATAAATTCATATAAGAAATATAAGAAATATAAGATAAAATAAATGGAGGTTTTAATATGAAAGAAATAGTAATTGTAGGAGCAGCAAGAACAGCAATAGGAAGCTTTGGAGGAACATTATCAAGTATATCAGCAGTAGAAATGGGAACTGTTGCAGCTAAAGAGGCTATAAAAAGAGCCGGTATTAAACCAGAGCTTGTAGATGAAGTTATTATAGGTAATGTAGTGCAAGCGGGACTTGGTCAGAATGTTGCAAGACAAATATCAATACATGCGGGTATTCCAGAAGAAGCTTCAGCGCTTACAATAAATAAGGTCTGTGGATCAGGACTTAGAGCTGTAAGCATGGCAGCACAATTTATTATGTGTGGAGATGCAGAGGTAGTTTTAGCAGGTGGAACTGAAAGCATGAGCAACGCTCCATATTTACTTCCAAACAATAGATGGGGTTCAAAAATGGGAGATGGAAAAGTAGTTGATTCTATGATTAACGATTCCTTGTGGGACGCATTTAACGATTATCATATGGGCGTTACAGCAGAAAATGTTGCAGAGCAGTGGAATATAACAAGAGAAGAGCAAGATAAATTTTCTTTAAATAGTCAATTAAAAGCAGAAAAAGCAATAAAAGCAGGCAAATTTAAAGATGAAATTGTACCAATTGAAATTCCTCAAAGAAAAGGTGACCCAATGATATTTGATACGGATGAATACCCAAAAATGGGTTCAACTATAGAAAAGCTAGGAAAATTAAAACCAGCATTCAAAAAAGGCGGTACTGTAACAGCTGGAAATGCTTCAGGAATAAATGACGGTGCAGTTATGTTTATAGTAATGTCAAAGGATAAAGCAGAACAATTAGGGCTTAAACCTCTAGTTACAATTAAATCTTATGGATCAGGTGGAGTAGATCCAAAGATAATGGGATATGGTCCAGTTATTGCAACTAGAAAAGCATTATACAAAGCCGGAATGACTATTGCCGATTTAGATTTAATAGAAGCTAATGAAGCGTTTGCTTCTCAATCAATAGCTGTAGCCAGAGATTTAGGCCTTGATTCAGAAAAAGTAAATGTTAATGGTGGAGCTATAGCATTAGGCCATCCAGTAGGAGCTTCAGGAGGAAGAATACTTATTACATTAATTTATGAAATGATAAAAAGAGATGCTAAAACGGGACTTGCTACATTATGTATAGGTGGAGGTCAAGGAACTGCGATTATAGTTGAAAGATAATTTTAAAATAGGGCCAGCAGAAAATGCTGGTTTTTTTTATTTATTAAAAAATAATGTAATTATTTATTAGCTTTAATAATATTAATTAAGTAAGAGTATAATTCAAGTAATGTAATAAATTAGTAAAAAATATAATTAGAATGTATTTAATAGGAATGTGCCATAATACTAAGGAATAAATGCTTATATTATGGTATAATCATAACCATAGGAGTGATATAGATGGTTAAAATAAAAAATGCTGTACCAAACATTTTTACCTTAAGCAATATGTCTTGTGGAATTATGTCTATACTTATGAGTTTTGAAGAAAACTATATGACAGCAGCACTATTTATTCTTTTGGCAGGAATATTTGATAGATATGATGGCAGAATAGCCAGGTATTTAAAAGTAGACAACAATTTAGGTAAAGAACTAGATTCCTTATGTGACTTAATATCTTTTGGGTTAGCACCTTCAATATTGATATTTAATATTTATAATTTCGCTGGGTTAGGATCTATTGGATATCTAATGGTTTTAATTTTTCCGGTAGCAGGAGCATATAGATTAGCGAAATTTAACATTACAGATTTTGATGGAGTTTTTTCAGGGATCCCCATCACCATTACAGGCACATTTTTAGCGCTTTATGCTTTAATTATGTTTAATAAAGCTTCAAATTTAGGACCTACTATGTTTTTAATGGTCGTATTATCTTATTTGATGGTAAGTAATTTAAAATTTAAAAAAAGGTAGTAATGTGATTTAAATAAAGTATATTTTGAATGCAATTATATTAGTCATCTCATCTTAAGATGAGAACCTCACCTTGTGGTGAGGTTTTTTTTACTTTCTAAATTTATAGTAATATTCGGGTGTATCTTCAGTAATAGTTTTGAATTCATAACCTAACTTTTCATAATATTTTATGATTCCAGGGAGAGCTTTTACAGTATTTTTGTTATTAAAATTACAGTGCATTAGGATTATTGCTACATTTTTATCGCCTTTAATTATTTGGGAGTTTTTAATAAGTTGTGATGGGCTTAAATCAGGGTCTATACCATCACATACATTAACGTTCCAGTCATATACTTTGAAATTATTTTTGTGAAGTTCTTCTAAAGTAAAAGCATTTAAGCGTTTAGAACTACCACCAGGAAATCTAATAACCTTAGGTGCAAAACCTGTGACTTCTTCGATTTTATCAGAGGTTTTCTCCATTTCATCAATAAATTCATCGCAGCTTCTATATATTTTTTTGAAATTATGACTATAGGTGTGAAGACCTATACTATGTCCTTCATTATATATTCTCTTAAGAAGTGATTCCTTTCCTTCAATTTCCTTCCCAACTATAAAAAAAGTAGCTTTTACATTCTCTTTTTTTAATACATCTAATAAAGCAGCTGTAATAACGTATGTAGGGCCATCATCAAAAGTTAGATAAGCAAATTTTAAAGTTTGAATTTCACCAGAATCTTTAAATGAAGTATTTAACGGTATAAATGTCTGAATGTTTTTCTGTAGATTATTAATATGTGGATTGCAAGCTAATAACAAGATAATAATAGTTGTAGAAATAAGAAAAATATTTTCCCCCCTGATATTCATATTATCACTCACCTTTAGTTTTTGTCATAATTAGTGTGCCCAAAGAAAATTGTATTAAAGCATTATATTTTTATGTAAAATTTTCATATAAGGTGTTATAGAAATTTCTAAATCATTGACAATCAATACTGAAATTTTGTATAATTGCGTTATTCGATAAAGTTAGAATCTTCTGATTGAATGGAAAAATAAACATATAGAATAGGAGAGGTTGAGATGCAGCAAACACCAAATTCTAACAGGCTTCATATAGCTATATTTGGGAAAAGAAATGTGGGTAAGTCAAGTTTGATTAATGCACTTACAGGTCAGGATATCGCTTTAGTATCGGAGTTAGCAGGAACAACTACAGACCCTGTATATAAGGCTATGGAACTTCTGCCAATAGGACCAGTGGTTATTATAGATACTGCGGGACTTGATGATGAGGGAGAAATAGGTGTACTTCGGGTAAAGAAAACCAAAGAAGTTATGGATAAAACTGACTTAGCACTTTTAGTTATAGACGGGGATGGGGAAGATTTATCTTTCGAGAGTGAGTGGTATGAAGATTTAAAGAAAAGAAAAATTCCTGTAGTAGGGGTTATGAATAAGATGGATAAAAATGAAGTATCAATAGAAGATATCCAAAAAATATTAGATATAGATTTTGTTAAGGTTAGCGCAAAGAACAAAGTTAATATTGATGAACTTAAAAAGGTTATTATGAAGATGGCACCAGAGGATTTTGAAAAAAGTACAATTGTTGGGGACTTAGTGAAACCAAAGGCAAGAGTAATAGTTGTAGCACCACAAGATATTCAAGCACCCAAAGGGAGATTAATACTTCCACAGGTTCAAATAATAAGAGATCTTCTTGATAATGATGCGATGGCACTAGTGGTAAAGGACAGTGAACTAGGCGATATTCTAGCATCATTAAAGGATAAACCGGATTTAGTAATCACAGATTCACAGGTGTTTAAGAAAGTTAATGCTATAATTCCAGAGGAGATACCACTGACTTCCTTTTCTATACTTATGGCTAGGTATAAAGGAGATTTAAACAGTTTAGTTAAAGGTGCAAGGGCTATAGATACTTTAAAGCCTGGCGATAAGGTGCTTATAGCAGAGGCTTGCACCCATCATCCCCTAGAAGGAGATATAGGGCGAGAAAAACTTCCTATATGGCTTCAAGAAAAAGTAGGTGGAAAGTTAGATATAACAGTTTGTGCGGGAAGTTCTTTCCCTGAAGATCTAAGTGCATATAAGCTAATAGTTCATTGTGGAGCTTGTATGTTTAATAGACAACAGTTAATGTCAAGGATTAAAAAGGCTAATTTAGAGGGATTACCTATTACCAATTTTGGTATAGCGATAGCTCATATAAATGGTATATTAGATAGAGTACTTAGTGCTTTTGAGTAGTATTATATAAAATGAATATTGGAGCAACTTAACTTGAAGGGATGATGAAAGTAATGGTAACTATTAGTGTTTGTGTTGGGAGTGCCTGTCATTTAAAGGGGTCTTATAAAGTAATAGAGGGGTTACAAAAGTTAATCAAAGCAAATAAGGCAACAGACATGGTAGAACTTAAAGGAGCGTTTTGTATTGGTAGATGCACAGAGGGAGTTTCTGTAACTGTGAATGATGAAGAATTCTTTTCGTTAAATGAGGATAATGTAGATTCATTCTTTCATGAAACTATTATGGGGTATGTGAAATGAGTAATATAGATTTTTCCAAAGCAGATTGTAAAAATTGTTACAAATGTCTTCGCTCATGTCCTGTTAAGGCAATAAAGTTTGAGAATGAGCAAGCTACAATAGATGAAGAAAGATGTATAGAATGTGGACATTGCCTTACCATATGTCCACAAAAAGCTAGAGAAATTAAAAGTTGTTTGGATAAAGTTAAAAAAGCTATAAATTGTGATGCGAAAGTCATAGTGAGTTTGGCGCCCTCCTTTGCTGGATTTTTTGATGTCAAGCAAGGCAAAGTTGTGTCCGCTTTGAAGAAATTAGGATTTAGTGTTGTCGAAGAAACTGCAGTAGGTGCAGAAATAGTGGCTGAATTATATAATGAATATATTGTGGCAAATAAGCAAGATGTCTACATAACCACCGCATGTCCATCAGCCAATTATTTAGTAGAAAAATATTTTAAAGAACTCATTCCATACTTAATTCCTACGGTATCCCCAATGATAGCACATGGGAAGATACTAAAAAAAGAATTTGGACAAGATAGCTTTGTTGTGTTTATAGGCCCATGCCTTGCTAAAAAATCTGAATTTGACAATAATTTAAAAGATAATACGATAGATGCAGTATTAACTTTTGATGAATTGAATTCTTGGATTAATGAATCTGGTATAGAAATAAATGAGATAGAAGAGGAAAATTTTAATGTTAATTCATATAGTAAAGGTCAAGGCTTCCCTATGGGTGGAGGTATTATTGATGCAATGGGAGAAAAGTTACAACAAAGTCCTCTTAGTATTATTAATGTAAGCGGCGTGGAGGAGTGTATAGAAGTATTTAATAGTATTAAAAGTGGCGATTTAAAAGAAGTAATAATTGAAGTTAGTGCATGTAAGGGAAGTTGCATCGGTGGACCAGTTATGGTTAAAAATGGTGAGAACTACTACACAAAGTTGCGCAAGGTCAAAAATTATATAAAGAGTCGTGAAAACTATAATAAGCCAACATTTACAAAGATTCCACAAAATATAAATTTCCATAGAATTTTTAGTGAAAAATCTATTAAAAAATCTATTGCCACAGAAGAAGAAATTATAGCTATTATGAAAAAAATGGATAAATATGAACTAAAGGATGAGTTAAATTGTGGTGTGTGTGGATATAACTCTTGTAGAGAGAAGGCTCAAGCTGTATTCGAAGGTATGGCTGAAACTAATATGTGTCTTCACTATATGAGAAATAAAGCAGAGAGTCTTGCTAATGAAATCTTTGAAAATACTGCTAGTATTCTAATTTTATTAGACGGAGAAATGAACGTGAGGGAGATAAATCCGGCTGCCAAAACTATATTTAAAATACAACCTCAAAATATTATAGGAAGGCCCATATCAATACTTATTGATGATGAAAATTTTAAAAAGGTACGAGAAACTGGAGAAAATATAACAGGTAAAAAAGTTGCTTATCCAGCGTACGGGGTGGTGTTTATAGAGAATATAGTATATATTCCTAAGCAAGATATGGTGCTGGTGAGTATGATTAATATTATGGCTGAAGAGAAAAATAAAAAAGAATTAATGAAGGTTAAAGAAAATACGTTAAACGCTGCTCAAGAGGTTATAGAAAAACAAATGAGAGTTGCTCAAGAGATAGCAAGCCTTCTTGGTGAAACAACTGCAGAGACAAAGATTATTTTAACTAAGTTAAAAAAAATAGTAGCGGGTGAAGACATTGAGTAAAACGGAGCTATTTATTGATGTAGCGTATGATAGCTTGATAAAAAAAGGTGAGGAACTCTGTGGTGATAGGGTAGATACAATAAGACTTGAAGATAGCACTATAATTGTCTTGGCAGATGGACTTGGTAGTGGGGTCAAAGCTAATATACTAGCATCACTTACAGCTAAAATTGCCAGCACTATGCTCAAAGAAGGAGCAGATATCTATGAAACTGTAGACACTATAGTAAATACTCTTCCAGTGTGTAAGGTGAGAAATATTGCCTATTGTACTTTTACTCTGATGAAAATTTATAATGATGGAAGAGCATATATTGCAGAATATGATAATCCACCTTTCTTTTTAATTAGAAATGGGAATGATACTTACATCGATAAAAAAGAAAGCATTATTAATGAAAAAAGAGTAGTTGAAAGTCAATTTACACTGCAAGAGGGTGATGTACTTACAGTAGTGAGCGATGGATGTATTCATGCGGGTATTGGGAATATATTAAATTTAGGTTGGAACTGGGATAATGTCCATAATTACTTGACTCGGAATACTCGCTTTAGAAGAAGTGCAAAAAACATTGCTAAGGATTTAATTCAGGTATGCTGGGATTTATATGGTGGAAAACCCGGAGATGATACTACTGTTGTATGTGTAAAAGCTCGAAAACCTGAGTATATTGATTTATTTACTGGACCACCTAAAGACCCGAGTTACGATAGTTATATTATTAAAGAATTCATGAGTGGAACTGGAAAAAAAATTATTTGTGGAGGAACAACTTCTAATATAGCAAGCAGAGAACTAGGCCGCGAGCTTAAAGTAAATTTGGACTTTTTTGACAAAGATGTACCACCTACGGCAACTATGGACGGAATAGATTTGATAACAGAAGGGGTTCTAACTATAAGCAAGGCTATAGAAAAGTTAAATGATTATGAGGCAAGTTTTGAAAGTCAAGAGAAATATTGTGATTTAGAAGGTAAGGATGGGGCTAGCAGACTTGTTAAAATGCTTATAGAAGATTGTACTCATTTTAATTTATGGGTAGGTAAGGCTATAAATCCAGCACATCAAAACCCAAATTTTCCAATAGATTTTAGTATTAAGCTAAAACTTGTGAACCAACTAGTGGATTGCATGAAAAGATTAGGAAAATATGTTGCTATTAATTATCTATAAAAAAAACAGCAGTTAAATCTGCTGTTTTTCGTAGTTATTCTTATTAACGTTTTACGTAATGTGTATGAAGAAGCTCATGAGCTTTTTTACCATATGGTTCTCCAAGGAATTCTTTATATATTTTCTTTATTGATGGATTATCGTGAGATTTTCTTAGAGTCTTATTTTTATCTTCATTATATAAAACAGCCATTCTCTTTTCTAATATATCTTCATAATCAGTAGAGTAGGGCTGTCCACCACCATTAATACATCCACCAGGGCAAGCCATGATTTCAATTAAGTGATAGTTAGCTTCTCCTGAACGGATAGCTTCTAATAATTTACGAGCATTTCCAAGTCCACTAGCTATAGCAACTTTAACATCAAGGTCATTAATTTTTATAGAAGCTTCTTTTATGCCTTCTAAACCTCTAACGTCATCAAAATCTACACTTTCAAGTGTTTCATTTGTTAACCATTCGTAAGCAGTACGTAATGCAGCTTCCATAACTCCGCCAGAGGTACCAAATAGAACTCCAGCTCCGGTAGATTCTCCTAGTGGATTATCAAAATTTTCTTCTGGTAATGAATTAAAATCAATTCCAGCTTCTTTTATCATTTTAGCTAGTTCCCTAGTACTTATAACTATATCAACATCTGGTATTCCATTTGTAGACATTTCAGGTCTAGTAGCTTCATATTTTTTTGCAAGACAAGGCATTACAGATACAACTATCATGTCTTCTGCGTCAATATTCATTTTTTCTGCAAGGTATGTTTTAGCAACAGCCCCCCACATTTGTTGTGGTGATTTACAAGTAGATGGAATATCTAATAAATCACTAAATTGATGTTCAAAGAAGTTAACCCAAGCAGGACAACA
>NZ_JAENWL010000334.1 GCF_016650095.1 Clostridium sp.
ATCTTTTTTATAAAGAAGACTACTAGGAAGATAACAATTAATGTATATTAAAAAATTTAAAGTATTACAATTCTATTCTACTACTTATCTGAAAGAGCTTCAATTCCTGGAAGGAGTTTACCTTCTAAGAATTCAAGAGATGCTCCACCACCTGTAGATATGTGAGTCATTTTATCTCCGAACCCTAATTGATTAACAGCTGCTGCACTATCTCCACCACCTATTATAGTGGTTCCATCTAATTTTGACATAGCCTCAGCTACTGCAATAGTTCCTTTTGCAAAATTTGCAAATTCAAATACTCCCATTGGTCCGTTCCAAATAATAGTTTTAGCTATGCTTATAGCTCCTTCATATATTGCTACAGTCTTAGGTCCAATATCAAGTCCCATATACCCCTCTGCAATATTCTGATCTTCAGTAACCACCGGCTCTGCTTCAGCTGAAAACCTATCTGCAACAACATGATCCAATGGTATTAAAAATTTAACTCCTTTTGACTCAGCTTTTTGCATCATATCTTTAGCATATTCTACCTTATCCTCTTCAACTAGTGAAGTTCCTATAGAATAACCACCAGCCTTTAAGAATGTGTAGGCCATTCCTCCACCAATTATTATAGTATCTACCTTTTCAAGCAAATTAGTAATAACTGCTATTTTATCTGAAACCTTAGCGCCACCTAAGATTGCTACAAATGGTCTCACTGGGTTTTCTACTGCTTCTCCTAAGAATTTTAACTCCTTTTGAATTAAGTAACCACATACTGAAGTCTCAATAAACTCCGTTACGCCAACCGTGGAGCAGTGAGCTCTATGAGCCGATCCAAAAGCATCATTTACAAATATATCTGCAAGAGACGCTAATTCTTTTGAAAATTTTTCACTATTCTTTGTTTCTTCTTTTCTGTATCTTGTATTCTCTAGTAATAAAATATCACCATTTTCCATTTCTGATACGGCAGATTTTACTTTATCACTAACTACATTCGGGTCTGCTGCAAAAATTACAACTTCCCCAAGCAGTTCACTTAATCTTTTAGCAACTGGCGCTAAAGAAAGCTCAGGTTTTGGCTCTCCACTAGGTTTCCCAAGGTGTGAACATAAAATAATTTTTGCCCCATTTTTAACTAAATAATTTATTGTAGGCATTGCACCAACAATCCTTGTTATATCTGTTATTTCCCCATCTTTCAATGGTACATTGAAATCGCATCTTACTAAAACCTTTTTACCTTTAACCTCAATATCTTCGATTGTTTTTTTATTAAATTTCATACACATTCTCCTCTCATTATGTTTATTATAAAAAACTCTTGTGCTTGGATCATCTCCTGCAGAGCTGCAATTAACGACTTCAGAAGGAGGTTTACCCCTTGTAGACCTTTGGAGTAAATGACAATTCTAAATTGTTATCCTTCCACTTATAGAAAAGGAGACTTTCCTTTTGAAATGTCGTTAAAGTAATTGTAATAAAGGAAGTGTTCCCTGTGCTAAATTTTATAATACATACTAACATATTGTATATTATATTTATGGATTATAAAAAGGTTTGGTCATATAGTTTAACTATAAAACCAAACCTTAAAATTATTCTTGCAGCCCATTACTGCTAGATTACAGGTTTATAGTAAAATTAAATTTTATAATCTATCTGCAACATATTTAGTTAAGTCTGCTAATCTATTAGAGTAACCTGCTTCATTATCATACCAAGAAACAACTTTAACCATGTTTCCTTCAATAGCCATTGTTGACATTGCATCAATTATAGAAGATCTTTCATCCCCTTTGAAATCAATTGAAACCAATGGTTCTTCACAGTATCCAAGAATTCCTTTCATTTCATCTTTAGATGCTTTTTCAAATGCTGCATTTACTTCTTCTACAGTAACATTCTTTGAAAGTTCACAAACTAAATCCACACATGAAACAGTTGGAGTTGGAACTCTTAATGAGAAACCATTTAATTTTCCTTTCAATTGTGGTAAAACTAATGCAACTGCTTTAGCAGCTCCTGTTGTAGTTGGAATCATTGATAGAGTAGCAGCTCTTGCACGTCTCATATCATTGTGAGGAGCGTCTAATAATCTTTGATCTCCAGTGTATGAATGAATTGTAGTCATTAAGCCTTTAACTATTCCAAATTCTTTATCTAAAACTTTAGCAAATGGTGCTAAACAATTTGTTGTACATGATGCATTTGATATTACGTTATGTTTTGATGTATCATATTTTTCTTCGTTAACTCCCATAACTATTGTAATATCTTCATTTTTTGCTGGTGCAGATATAAGAACTTTTTTAACACTTACACATAAATGATCACTTGCTTTAGTAGCATCTGTAAAGAATCCTGTTGATTCTAAAACTATTTCTACTCCAAGTGAACTCCAGTCAATGTTTTTTGGTTCTTTTTCTGCAAATATTTTAATTTCTTTTCCATTAACAACTATTGCATTTTCTTTAGCTTCTACAGTTCCGTTAAATTTTCCATAAAGTGAATCATATTTTAAAAGATGTGCAAGAGTTGCAGCATCTGTTAAATCATTGATTCCTACTACTTGCAATTCTGTTGAATAATTGGCCACTAGTGCTTTAAATACATTTCTTCCTATTCTTCCAAATCCGTTTATACCTACTTTTATCATGTTGACAAAACCTCCTAAATTTTCATAAAATAATTATATGTAAATATATAATTCTTTTCTAAACTAAATCATATATAGTTTACTCTGTTTTTTTAATAATATTAATAATTTCTTCGGCAGCTGCTTCATCAATTATTAAGACAGTGCTTGAATGGTTGATTTCAGTAGCTATGATGGCTCTAGCTTTATTTTTTCCAGCTGCTACTGCAATTAGTGTTTTATTATTTTTAACATCTTCATTTTTTATCCCAATAGTGGGTGCAGAATGAACTATTTGTCCTATTTCATTATAATAATGACCAAAAGCTTCTCCTACAGCACCTAGCTTTTCAAGTTCATTAATTTCATCTTCCGATAATTCTCTTCTTTTAGCCATATCACTAGCGATACCTATTCCATAAATAAGAATATCAGCGCTCCTAATTTTATCAATTATACTTTTTATATGTTTTTCATTCAATATAGTTTTCAAAGCGGTATCACTCAAATTATCAGGTAAGTGAAGCAATTCGTAGTTACCATTAATTTTATCTGCTAGCCTAGCTACTAATGTATTAGCTTGAATCTCTACATTTTTGGCCATACCCCCTCTAGCAGGAAGCACCCAAATATTATTATACTTATTACTTTTAGTGAAATTATCTATGACTTCCTTAACTGTAGATCCACCAGTTAAGGCAATTATGCTATTATCTTTAATAATATCTAATAAGTAACTTGCAGCTGCTTTACCAACTTCTTTAAGCACATTTTTATCAATTTCTAAATCTCCAGGAACAACTATAACTTGCTGAAGCTTCAAATGCTCTTCAATAAATTTTTCAGTTTTAGACAATCCTTTAATTTCATGAATAAAACCTTTTAGCTGACGCAAAATTTCTTCTCCATCGGTTGTTATAAACATACCAGATTCATTTATTTCAATTAAATTCTGAGATTTCAAAAAACTTATTTCACTTCTTACTATTCTCTCACTTATACACATATTATTTGCTAAAATTCTTCGTCCTATCGGTTGATTATAATATATAGTCCTTAATATCCCATACCGTTTTTGGAGAATCTCTATTAATTCTGGTACTATCTTTTGTTGTAACTTCAATATATTTTGCACTTGGACACCTCTCTGGACTTTTTAAGTCCCAGCTTATATTTTTTGCTCCCACTTACATTATAACTTAAAATACTAACTTTTTCAAATTAGTATTTTAAAATAAAAGTTAACAATATATAAACAACATGGTTAAATATGAATTTTTTTCAAAATCTCTTCCGTTTACTAGAACTCTTTATTTGAAGTTCTTCTCTATATTTTGCTACAGTTCTTCTTGAAATATTCATTTCTTCTATATTTAATCGATTACAAATAATTTGATCTGATAATGGTTTCTTTTGGTTCTCATTATCCACTATTTCTTTAATAGCTTTCTTAATATTAATTGTAGATATATCCTCTCCACCCATAACTGATGCTATTCCATTAGTAAATAAATCTTTTATTTTAATGACTTTACCACTATTTACACTAACATATTTTTCTCTAATTGCACGACTTATAGTAGATTCATGCATTTCTAAATGATTAGCAATTTTCTTAAGTGTCATTGGTTTTAGGTATTCTTCACCACTATCGAAATATTCCTTTTGAACTACCAAAAT
>NZ_JAENWL010000308.1 GCF_016650095.1 Clostridium sp.
AGGAATAGATGAGTTTTTAAATTCAGCAATTAAAGACGGAAGAATAAGATATGCAGGATTTTCATTTCACGATGATTTAGCTGTATTTAAAGAAATAGTAGATTACTATGATTGGTCATTCTGCCAAATTCAATATAATTACATAGATGAAAAGTTCCAGGCTGGAACAGAAGGATTAAAATATGCAGCAGATAAAGGTCTTGGAATTGTTATTATGGAACCACTTAGAGGTGGAAAAATAATTAAAGATCTTCCAGAAGCAGTTACAAATGTTTTTGATAAAGCTGAAATTAAAAAATCCCCAGTTGAATGGGCACTAACATGGGTATGGGATCATCCAGAAGTAGCTGTAGTACTTAGTGGTATGACAGAAATGGAACATGTTAATGAAAACTTAAAAATTGCCAGTGTTGCATTACCTAACTCACTAACAGAAAAAGAATTAGAAATAATGGATAATGTAAAAAAAATATATAGAGAAAGAACAAAAGTTAACTGTACAGCTTGTCAATATTGTATGCCCTGTCCAGTAGGTGTAAATATTCCTAAGAACTTTACTCTGTACAATCAATATCACATGTTTGTTACTCCAAAAACAGAAGGAGAACTAAAGCATCTTTATAATGCATTTGTAAACGTGTCAGAAAGAGCAGATAAATGTGTAGAGTGCGGTAAATGTGAAGAACATTGTCCACAAGGAATTAAAATTCGTGAAGAATTAAAAAATGTTAAAGCATTATTTGCATAACATTATATAACTTAACTGAGAGGCGGAAAGGTAAATGATAAACGATGAAAAGTATAATGAATTAATAAAATATCTCAAGGGGTTAGGAAAAGTAGTTTTAGCATTTTCAGGTGGAGTAGATAGTACTTTTTTACTTAAAGCAGCTAAAGAAGCTCTTGGGGATAATGTAAAAGCAGTAACAATTATGTCTCCATATATTCCAAAGTGGGAAATAGCAGAAGCAAAAGAATTAGCTGAAAAATTAGGAGTACAGCATGAAATTATAGAGGCTCCAATTATTGATTCAATAAAGTTTAATCCTGAAAATAGATGTTATCTTTGTAAGACGGCAGTGTTTAGTATGATTTTATCTATCGCTAAAAAGCAAGATTATAACTGTGTAATAGATGGAACTAACTTTGATGATATAAGTGATTATAGACCAGGGCTTAAAGCTTTAAAGGAATTAGATATAAAAAGTCCACTTTTAGAATGCAAAATAACTAAAGCAGAAATAAGAGCTTTTTCTAAAGAATTAGGACTTAATACTTGGGATAAGCCAGCATACGCTTGTCTTTTAACAAGAATACCTTATGGAAATGAATTAAAAGTAGAAGATTTTGAGAAGATTGAAAATGCGGAAAAATATATGATGAGCATAGGGTTTAGAGCTGTTAGAGTAAGATGTCATGGAGATTTAGCAAGAGTTGAAGTAAGTAAAAATGACAGAAGTAAATTATTTGATGAAGAACTTTTAGACACTATTGCTCAAAAGATAAAAGAATGCGGATTTAAATATGTAACTTTAGACATGCAAGGGTATAGAGTAGGGAGCTTCAATGAAACTATAATGAAAAATTCTGATGAGCAAAATAATAGACAAATATGAAAAGGCAGAAGTGACAGGTGTTTTGTCTTGGGATAAGTAGAATAATAATTTGTAACAGGATTAGAATCTCCGTACTCTTAAAATAGAGAGTATGGAGATTTTTTGATGATAATTTTACTGATTTATGAAATTAATGTTTAATTATGGTTAAGATAAGATATAATGAGTATATTGTGTGAGTAATGGGGCAGCACGCATAAACTAAAATATAAAATACATTAAAATTTAAAAAAATACTAAGAGGTGGTTTTATGAAAATGAAAAAGAGATTAGTTATATATTCTGTAATTACAATTCTCATGGTATGCTTATTTTCTTTAGGAAGCATAGTGCAATTCGTTATTAATATTGAGTGGTTTAAAGAAGTCGGTTACATTTCGGTATACTTTACAAAGATACTTACAGTGCTTAAGCTTATGGCACCTGTTTTTATACTTAGTTATATTGGTATATGGTTATACTATAAGGGCGTCAGAAAGAGCATTTTACACTTGAAAAAGGTAGTTGAGGTAAATCCTAAAAATGATGCTACCCAGAAAAAGATTTTTATAGCTTCTAATTTATTTATTTCATTAGTATTTTCTTATACTTTTGCATCTGCATATTGGGACATGTTTCTTAAGTTCATAAATGCAGTTAGCTTTAATGTGAAAGACCCTATTTTTAATATGGATGTATCGTTTTATATTTTCAAGCTTCCTTTAATTGAATCTTTATATAGTTTTATAATGGTACTACTAGTATGCTTAGTTCTTATTAAAGGAGTAGTTTTCTTTGCATATAAAACAAAGGATACTTTGTATGCAGGAAGAACAGCAAATCCTTTTGAAGACTTAAAAGAACTTGGTAAGGAACTTATTACATTTGGAGGTAAGCAGATTGCAATAATATCTTCACTGATAGCACTTTTCCTATCACTTGGATTTTTAGTGAATATACTTAATTTAGGGTATAGCCCTAGGGGAGTTGCGTATGGGGCAAGTTACACGGATATTCATGTAACATTACTTTTTTATAAGGTATTGATTGTAGCTTGTGTCATTGCAGCAGTGGTAATATTTACGAGCGTTTTAAGATCAAAGGTTAAGCCTATAATAATTTCAGTCGCTGCTTTAGTTTTGATAAGCTTTGTAGAAGTAATATCAGCAGCTGTAGTGCAAAACAGCATTGTAAACCCAAATGAAAAGCAATTTGAAAAACCATATATTCAAAATAATATTGAGTTTACAAGGAAAGCCTTTAATTTAGAAAATATCACTACAAAAGATTTTAATGTGAAAAATGATCTGGCAGAAGGGGATATTTTAAAGAATCAGAAGACAGTAGATAACATTAGGATAAATTCAACTGCGCAGGCGCTTGAATTTTATAATCAAGTTCAAATATTAAGATATTACTATAATTTTACTGACATAGACGTAGATAGATACAAAATAAACAATAAATATAGTCAGGTATTTATTGCAGCAAGAGAAATAGATTCAAAATTACTATCTCCTGACACTTGGCAAAATACTCACATGATTTATACCCATGGGTATGGTGTTGTAATGAGTAAAGTAAATGCTGTTACATCAGAAGGACAGCCTGATTTTGTAATTAAAGATATGCCAATTGCAAACAGTACAGATATTAAGTTAACTAATCCGAGAATTTATTTCGGTGAACAAACTGATCTGTACGCATTAGTAAATACTAATGTGAGTGAATTTGACTATCCTCAAGGTGGGTCCAATAAAGTAACAAATTACGATGGAAAAGCCGGAATAAAAATGAATGTAATTAATAAAATTTTATTTGCAATAAACAATGGGGAACTAAATTTTCTACTATCAAGGGATATTAAGAGTACAAGTAAAATTCTTATTAATAGAAATATAGTTGAAAGGGTAAAGACTATAGCTCCATTTTTATCTTATGATCAAGATCCATATGTTGTTGTAAGTGAAGGAAAAGTATACTATATGATTGATGCGTATACTACATCGACAAAATATCCGTACTCGCAGCCACAAAATGGAATAAACTATATTAGAAATTCAGTTAAGGTTGTAATCGATGCTTATGATGGGACTACAAATTACTATATGGAAGACCCAACTGATCCAATTGTGCAAACCTACGCAAAAATTTACCCTGATTTTTTTAAGGATATATCAAAGATACCAGATGATCTTAAAGCACATTTTAGATATCCTTCTGATATATTTAATATTCAAAGTGCAGTACTTGGGAAATATCATGTAACTGATCCTGGAGTCTTTTATAGTGGTGAGGATATTTGGGATGTTTCTAAGAATGCAAACGCAGTAGGTGGTGAGGTTAAAACAACTATTCCACCATATATCGTACGGAAATTATCAGACACAGACAGTGAAGAAATGGTATTACAACAGTATTTTAACATAAAGACAAAATATAACATGACAGCGATTTTAGGTGCTAGAATGGACGTAGGAAACTACGGCAAACTGTTTTTAGAAAAATTTCCAGCAGAAAAAACAGTTTACAGCCCACACCTCTTTAATCAGAGTGTAAGTCAGGATACTACAATTTCAGCACAACTTTCACTGTGGAACACAGGTGGATCTGAAGTGCAATATGGAGACACTGTAATTCTACCAATAGAGAATTCGCTTCTTTATATTGAACCTCTATATCTAAGAGCTAGTGGAAAAAATAGTATTCCAGAAATGAAAAAAATAATATTATCTTACGATAATAAGCTACTGATGGTTGATAATATTGAAACTGGATTACAGCAGATATTCAATTTTAAGGCGCCAGATAAAGTAATTACGGGTGATACGGGAACTAATGCAGCTCCATTAAGTCAAGCTAAAATTGAACTAATTAAGCAGGCAAATGATTTATATATTAAAGCAATTGAGGCTCAAAAAACCTTAGATTGGCAAAAATATGGAGAATATAATAAGCAACTTGGCGATATACTAAAACAATTAAATAAATAATAAG
>NZ_JAENWL010000098.1 GCF_016650095.1 Clostridium sp.
AAAAATATAATCAAACACTAATACTTATAACACATGACGTTAATATAGCAGCCATGGCAGATAGAGTTATCACCATTGAAGATGGTGAAATAATTTCTGATAAAAACTTAAAAGCAGTAAAGTGAAAGAAATTCAATATATGGGAAATATTTATAAAAAAACAATTCTGGATGGAGAGGAGAAAACCCTTGTACAAAGCTCTATTATGATTTATGATTCGAATTCACTTGAAGTTTCTAAAAAATATCTACAGTCAGAAAATGTTAGAAGGAGAAGATCCTTTTTGATGAAAACACACTATCAGTTTATATTAAGAGGATAAGGGATAAAATAGAAGACAATCCTAGTGATCCTCAATATATTGTTAATAAACGTGGACTAGGCTACATGTGGAATAAGGATATGCATAACCAAGGTGATGGCAGTACCTGCGGTGATGAATAAGGAGTAGATGGTATGAGAAGATATTTTATTAATTCTGAACTGAAAATAAGTTCGACCGTTCTTTTGTTTTTAATGACTTTATTTTTACTCATTACATCTTTAAGTTTAAAAATGCATCATGATAACTTAAAGGCTGATTATATAAAAAGTTTGGGAGCTATTAGCGAAAGAATGATAGAGAAAAATCCTGAGATGGAGAAAGAAATTATACCTCTTATTACAAAGGAAGTCTCTAAGGAAGAAGCTATAAAAGGAAGTGCTTTTTTAAAGCAATATGGGTTAACAGAAGATTTAGAGGATGCTCTTTTCCCATATGTAAGTGGAACCATTATAAAGAATAACTATTCAATTATTATAATCTTTATTGTCATGGCTGCTATATTATTTATACTGAATTATTTTCAATATAGTTTTTTCTATAAAAGGATAAGAAGATTAACTATTGCAGCAAAGAAGGTAGTTGATGGAGATTATGACATAGCTGATATTAATAATAGCCTCTTCAAGCCACAATCTATCATGCTCAAAATATATCCTATTGGGTAAACGAAAGGAACGCCAGCCTCAGCAAAGCGTTCCCATTACTACCGTCCTTGTCCTCTTAATAGCTTCTGTATATTTGAGAATAACCCCAAAAGAATTCCTAGTAGCAATGTTTGAAATCCATATGTAAAAACACTAGATAAATGTAAAAACATTGTTAACGTTGCTACCATTAATGTTGTAAGTAATAAGGATATTGTCATAAAAGCAAATAATCCTAAAAAGTGATTTATCTTTAATTTTGATTTAACTTTATTGGTAATTACCATTTTTTTATCAAAGTAAATAAATAGACCTGCTGGAACTAAAAGTAGTATTATTTTTATTATCATATCCATAAATTATGGCCTCCTATGTGATTTTAAATTTATCTTATGCATTATTTAGACATAAAGTTCTTACTGCGATGCAGGTCAATTTCATCTGTTTTTATTACTCTGAGTGAATCACTAACACTTTTTTCTAAGGCTAATTTACCATATTTATCTACTTCGGTTTTATCTTTTGGACCATGATGAAGGGAGGCCGCGCCACCTATACATCCACCAGAACAAGCCATTCCCTCTATGAAATTACCGTTTAACCTATTGAATTTCAATAATTTTAGGGCTTTATCACATTCGATGAGACCGTCACAGCTTATAGGTTTAAATTCAACAGAAGTATCTTCAGCTTCAACTAAGTGTTTAACTGCTTCAGTAAGACCACCAGATCTTGCAAAAATTCTCCCATAAAAAGATGCATTATTTAAGGGAAGTTCCTCGCAGGTTTCAATGTCTATTTCAAAAGCATCAAGCATTGCCTGAAGCTCTTCAAAAGTCAATACGTAATCAGTAATGCCTTTTAGATCGTCTTGCTTTATTTCCATTTTTTTAGCTGTGCAAGGTCCGATAAATACGACTTTGGCTAAAGGATCAGTCGTTTTAATTAGTTTGGAAATTGCTATCATAGGTGAAACGGTGCTTGAAACATGTTTACCGAGTTCTGGGTAATTTTTCTTAATGTAAGAAACAAAGGCTGGACAACAAGAGCTTGTCATAGCCTTGAACTCCTGGATGTTATCTATAAATTCACTTGTTTCATGCTGTGCTACCATATCTGCACCTAGGGCAGCTTCTATGACATCTTTAAAACCTAATTCTTTTATACCGGAAACTACTTGACCAATTTTAGCGTAGGTGAATTGGCTAGCGATTGCAGGGGCAATGACTGCATATACATGTTTACTTTTATCATTTTTTGATTCCATTAATATATTAGTAACGTCCACTACTGAGGATTTATCCATAATTGCGCCGAAGGGACATTGATAAACACAAGCACCACATTGGATACATTTTTCATTATCAATAACTGCTTTTTTATCTTCATCAATACTTAAGGCACCTGCAGTACAAGCTCTACGACAAGGCCTCATAACATCAGAAATTGCGTTGTACGGGCAAGCAGTTTTGCATTTGCCACATTCAATACATTTGTTCGAGTCTATGTAAGATCTTCGATTTATAGAGTGAATTGCACCAACGGGGCATGCTTGAATACATTTATGTGTTATACAGCCTCTACAGGCTTCAGTAACCGTAAATCGTTGAATTGGACATTCATCACAAGCAATATTTATTATTTCAATAACATTTTTTATCTTTTTATTTCCACCCATTACGAGTTTTATTCTCTCGCCAATAATTGCTCTTTCCTTATGAATGCAACAACGTGTTCTTGCTTTAGGCCCTGGAATAAGAACCTTAAATAAGTTTTTGCCTTCTTTTTTTAGAGTTCCTTTAATAGCAAGTTTAACTACTTCTCTTATTACCTCGTATTTTATAACTTGTATATCATTATCGAAAACCTTCAAATTTATCACTTCTCCTATTTTTACAATGTTTAAGGTATAGATATCAGATTCTTAAATTCTAAAGAGAAGTTAAGGATATTTACAGCCTATCATTGAAAATGTATTTTTCTAAAAAAAACTATTAACATTACTTTTTTTATAGCTAATTAACTCTTCTTAAATTTATGGATATGAGTTTATTATAACATAGCCTAGGTTAAGGTGAAGTTAAATCTTACTTTTAAGACTGTGATAGTTCTTAGCAAATAAAAACACTCCTGAGAAGCCAGGAGTGTTTTACCAATTTTAAAAGTGTATAATGTTTTATAAACTATTGCAAATTATGATAAATCCAATTTATTATCTATTAGATAGGAAGTGGTTATGAAAAATCCAACAAAAATAATTATATCAAATATGGCACTAGCAATATTAATAATAGGTGCAGTAACTGAAAGCGAGAAACCAGAATTAGATGCTCCAAAATTATTAGCTATTGCAGAGCCGCCTAAGTTTATTGTTTGAGGAAATAGTGTTGTAAGTTTAAGTGACAGCCAACTTATTCCTAATGATATAATTATAAAAATTATGAAAGAACCTATTTTGCCTAATTTTTTACCCTTTAAGGCTACTTTCCCAATAACCATACAAAAGTATATTAGCATTAAAAAATACAATGTAGCCCAGGTAGAACTAAATATATTATATACTATTACACCTAGCTGAAGATCTTTAAAATAGCTAAGTATTTCATCAGGTAGATTTAAATAAAACATTGAAAAAGAAACTAAACTAACAATGGATATTTGAATTAAAGCTGTTATGAGCCTTGAAGTTATTATTGAAATGCCGGATTGTGGAAGCGTAAATAAAAGATACCCTGAGTCTTCATGCAAATATTTACTCATAATTTTCATTGAAGATATAAATATTACTATTATGGCTCCAACAGCTAAGAACATGGATAATCCTACTATTCCAGTAGTGTCCCATGAACCTTTCTTTGTCATTAGAAGCAGGTTAGCAATTATAACAGTTGTACAAATACCAAGAATGGTTAAAATAGTTGCTCTTAATTCATATTTTACAAGATTAAACATTATATAAATACCTCCCTGTACAATTCATCAATTGACTTTTTCTTACTAATTCGTAATTCTTCTGCATTACCTTGTAGTACTATTTCTCCATCAGAAATAAAGGCTACATCATCGAAAATTCGTTCTATATCATTTACAAGATGTGTAGTAATTAACATGGAGCTGTTTTTACTAAAATTATTGATTATAGCATCTAATATTTTTTCTCTAGCAGTCGGGTCTACGCCACCAAGGGGCTCATCAAGTATATAAAGCTTTGCGGCTCTTGAAAGTACTAAGGTAAGCTTTAGCTTTTCCTTCATTCCCTTTGATAGGCTCTTCACGGTGCTATTTTCCTCAAGGCTCATAAACTTAAGTAATTCATATGCTTTTTTTTCATCAAAATCAGAATAAAAGTCCTTGAAATACTTTACTGCATCCTTTACTTTCATCCACTTTAGAAGATATTCATTATCAGGCAGATAAGAAACTATAGACTTTGTATAAACACCAGGTTTTTCACCATCTATTAGTATTTCTCCACTGGACGCGTGTAGTATGCCAGCAGCTATTTTTAAGAAGGTAGTTTTGCCACTACCATTAGGACCAAGAAGTCCTACAATTTTCCCAGGTATTATATCTAGGTCTACCCCGATTAGCGCTTTTTTATTTAAGTATGACTTACATATTTTCTTTGATTCTAAAATATTATTCATTTTGGTTTACCTCCATAGTTTCCTCAGAAACAGATTTAATTATTTCATTAGTTGTAAAGCCTAAGCTTTTCATTCTGAGTATAAAGGAATCTATAACTTCCTTTGCCATTTCCTTTTTTAGATCATCCACCATATTTTCTACCTCCCCAACAAATGTTCCAGTACCTCTTTGTGTATAAACAATTCCAAGTCTTTCAAGTTCTTGATAAGATCTTTGAAGCGTATTTGGGTTTACCTTCATAGTAGTTGCCATTTCTCGTACTGAGGGTAATTTATCCTTTGCTTTTAACTTCCCTGTAACGATATCCATTTTTATAAAGTCGATAATTTGTAAATATATAGGTGCTCTGTCATTAAATGCTGCAGCCATCATTTCATCTCCCTTTCACAAAGCACATTGATGTTCTAGTGCTATATGCAAATAGTACACTAGAACATTAGAGATGTCAATATACAAAACAAAATTTTATTTATTTTAAAAGGACTATTTAAAATGCTATAATCAATCTGTAAGTAAATAATAATTTATTGACGTTGATTTTCAAATATTACTTAAAATTATAAATTTCTATAGCAAAGGAGAATATAATGCTAGCATATAGATTTAACTTATATTCTATTGTTTACAAATGGGGGGATGATTAAGTTGAGGTGTTTTGATACTTATAAAGGATTACCTAAAAGTATATATATTATATTTTTAGCTCAAGTTACCAATAGGTTTGGTGATTTTGTAATACCTTTTTTAACTTTGTTTTTAGTTAAGAAAATGGGACTTACCTATGAGAGTGCAGGATTTGCAGTAATGCTTACTGCATTAACATCAATTCCAGGATCTTTTGCAGGAGGGCATATTGCAGACCATATTGGAAGAAAAAAAACTTATGCTATTTTTCAATTGACCGCAGGTTTTTTTGTGTTTTTATGCGTGTTTTTTAATAATCCTCAAATCATTATCGCACTTATTTGTATATCCTCATTCTTCAATGGAGGAGTTAGACCAATTCTTTCAGCAATTATAACAGACGTACTGCCAGCTGAAAAAAGACAAATTGGGTTTTCAATATCATATTTGGGAATAAACTTAGGTGCTGCGCTAGGACCACTTGTAGCTGGATTTCTATTTAACCATTATATACCACTTATATTTATAGGTGATGCAATTACTTCACTAATAGCTGTAACTTTAGTAGTATTAAATATAAATGAGAGTTTACCAGATTATGATATCAACGAATGTGTTAGAAATGAAGAACAAAGTGAAGTGGGGAACGTTTTTTCAGTTTTGGTGAAACGTCCTAAAATTCTTGTTTTTCTTATCATTAATATTTTTCTAAGTTTTACATATACACAAAATGTTTTTTCCTTGCCTATAATGTTAGATTATGTTTTTGGAAGTAGGGGAGCAGAAAATTATGGTATTCTTATAAGTTTTAATGCTATGACAGTTCTTGTAATGACTATTTTTATAACTAGTAAAATAAGGAAATGGCATCCGCTCAGTGCAATAGCTATAGCGGGAATCCTATATGCAATTGGATTTGGAATGATTACATTTATCCAGTCAATGCCATTCTACATTTTATCAACTCTTATATGGACAATAGGTGAAATCATGGTTGTGACGAATTTTGGAGTATATATTGCAAATAATACTCCTCAAAATTTTAGAGCAAGATTTAGTGCAGTTACAACATTAAGCTTTGCAATAGGCGCAGCGCTTGGTACGTCACTCATGGGTAAATATATGGACATTTTAGGAGTAAAAGCCGTATGGCCATTAATATTCTTTTTATCACTGTTTGGAGCCGTAGGAATGTATATTCTTAAAATTAAGACGGAAGAAAATATAAAAGGTGATATAGCTCCTAAATTGTAGTAAAGTATTAAAAAGTATATGTAAAAATATTATCTGAATATTCAAAAAAATATCTTTACAGGCCATTTTAATTATGCTATAATAAAAACAAGAAGAAGTTAATTCTTCCTGCAAATCCTAATTCATTAATCTAGGTTATAAATTTATTTTTGATTTAAGAAGTAAAGGGGTTTGAAAAGATTCAAGATTCAAGATTCAAGATTCAAGATTCAAGATTCAAGATTCAAGATTCAAGAAATATGATATATCAATTGTTTTAATTATGGTCAATTAAAAATATGTTAATGTCAATGTAATTTGAACAACTGCAATAGAAGGGAAAGATTTGTTATTACAGAAATGGAAAGTCAATTAAAAAGTGAATTAGGGTTTGCTTAGCAGTCAGTTTATAGTTTTTATATAAATTGGCTGCTATAATTTTTTGAAGAAATATAGATTCCTAATATATAACAATGATAAGAATAGATTAGTGAAATATAGGAAGAAATTTTTTGAATATAAGGATATAATGATATTAGATAATTTAACATGTGAGACGAGATTAGTTTACAAAAATTTAAAAGATTGGTAGGCGAGTGTTATGAAAAAAGTATTTGCACCAGGGTGTGCATTGATAATTTACAAGCCAGAGCTTGGGAAAAAAGTACTGGAATTTTTAAATAGTGATTTAGGTAATATAGATGAACACCTAATTTGCTGTAGGCATGAACCAAATTTGGAGAAGGGAACACAAATAATAAATACCTGTGCTGGTTGTGATAAACGTTATAGAGAACTTTATGAATCAGTGACAACAATCTCACTTTGGGAGGTATTAGCTGAAAGCAAAACATTCCCATTCCCAGATTATAAAGGACGCGATATGGCTATACTCGATGCATGTCCTACTCGAGATCAAGAGAGAGTACATAATGCTGTAAGAGTGTTACTTAAAAGAATGAATATAAATGTGGTAGAGCCAGAAAAAACTAGAACAAAGGGTACTTGCTGTGGAGATAGTTTTTATGGGGTTCTTCCTGTAGATCAAGTTAAGTTGCAAATGAAAAAACGTGCTGCAGATATGCCTGTACGAGATGTGGTTGTTTATTGTGTTTCTTGTTCTAAATCAATGTATATAGGGGGCACGAAACCAAGATATTTAGTAGACCTTTTATTTGGAGAGGACACAATTCCAGGAACGTTTGAACCCGATGAATGGCATGGACAGATTAATAATTTTATCAACGAACATTAAAAATTATATAGAAAAAAACAATCTCTTTACCTCAAAAAATAACCTTAATAAGAAAGAGGGGGATTTATATGGATAATCAAAGAATACTTCTAGTTGATGATGAGGAACGTATAAGGGATATGATAAAAGAATATACAAGCCTAGAGGGGTATGATATAGATGAAGCATCCGATGGAGTAGAAGCTTTAGATTTATTCAGACAGAATAAATATTCACTGATTATATTAGATGTTATGATGCCGAAAATAGACGGGTTCACCGTATGCAGAGAAGTACGCAAGACATCAAAGGTTCCTATAATTATGCTTACTGCAAGGGGAGAAGAGTATGATAAACTTTTTGGTTTTGAGCAAGGTGTGGACGATTATATAATGAAACCATTCAGCCCGAGGGAACTTCTTGCACGTATGAAAGCAATAATACGAAGAAGTTCTTACACCAATCTTGACTCTAAAAAGGAAAATAAAGTTACCTTTGATGGGCTTGTAATAGAATTCGATTCAAGAAATACTTATGTAAATGGTAATATAGTTACACTTACTCCCAAAGAATATAGTTTACTTATTTTCTTTGTTAAGAATCCAAATATAGTATTTTCAAGAGAACAACTGCTTAATGATGTTTGGGGCTATGAATTTATTGGTGATGACAGAACTGTAGATACACATATAAAAATGCTTAGGGAGAGTATAAAAGAATATAGAAAATTTATTGTTACAGTTTGGGGAACCGGATATAAGTTTGAGGTGGGTGAAAAAAATGAAAAGTATAGCACTTAAACTATGGTCAGGCATGATGGCACTTGTTGTTGTGATGCTTGTTATACTATGGCTTTTCCAAATTGTATTTCTAGAAAAGTTTTATACAGAAATAAAAATTTCAGAGGTGAAAAATAAAGGCTACTCTATTATTAATCAGCTTGATATGAAAGAAGGGGAAAATTTAGAAAGCACTTTTGAAACATTTGCAAATGAAACTAATTCTAACGTGGAGTTTTTGGATTCAGATGGTGAAACAATCTATATAGCAGATTCAAATGGTAGTAATTCTCAGATGCCTATGATGATGAATAATTCAAGAATTGAAGCTGTCAATGACATTATTAAAGGAAAGGAAGTAATGTTATCTTTAGAACATCCTAAATTCCATAATACATTTATACTTATTGGATTACCTCTTAAAGTGCAAAATGAATTTAAGGGTGGCCTTCTTATAAGCTTGCCTTTAGCACCTGTAGAGGATACGGCTTCAATACTTAAAGTGCAGCTAGGTTACATCACGTTAATTTTACTTTTCATAGCTTTAATTTTTGCGTACTTCTTATCTAGAAGTTTTACAAGACCTATACTTGCAATTACAAAAGTCTCCGAAGAAATGGCTGCCGGTAATTTTTCTGCAAAAATCAAATCAAATAGTAGGGATGAGATTGGCAGACTTGCAATGACTATTAATTATATGGGGGAAGAACTATCGAAAATTGAACAACTTAGAAAGGACTTGATTGCTAATGTATCTCACGAATTACGTACGCCATTAAGTCTTATACGTGGATATGCTGAGACAATTAGAGATGTAACAGGAAATGTTCCTGAGAAACGTGAAAAACAGCTTGATATTATTATAGAGGAATCAGAGAGGCTGGGTAATATAGTTGAGGATATTCTTAATTTATCTCAAATACAGGCTGGATACATTAATTTGAATAAAACCCAGTTTAATGTTAATGAGTTTTTGGAAAGAATCATCAAGAAATTTGAGATTTTAAGTGAGAAAACTGGAGTAGATATAGTTCTTGAAAATCATGGAGATGTTATAGTAGAAGGGGATGAAATAAGGATAGAGCAGGTTATGTACAATCTTGTAAATAACGCTTTTAACCACACTAAAAGATCAGGGCATATAAATATAAGATCAATAGAAAATGAGAAAAAACTTAGGATTGAAGTTGCGGATAACGGAATAGGTATATCAGAAGAAGACTTAAAGCATATATGGGACAGATTTTATAAAACAGATAAAGTAGAGGATGTAAAATCCACAGGCACGGGTCTTGGACTTACGATTGTAAAGACTATTCTTGAATCACATGACTTTAAATATGGAGTAGAGAGTAAAAAAGGAACTGGCACTAAGTTCTGGTTTGATATTAAAAAATAATAAGATTTCACAATTATTTTTGTATTCTATCATACTTCTATCACAAATGGTCCTTATAATAAAGATATAAAGTAAATCTAAAAAAATATAAGGAGTGTGTGTGTTATGAAAAATATTAAGAAGATTGTTTTATCCATTGCAGTAGTAGGCGTACTAAGTACTAGCGTTGCTTTTGGAGTTGTAGCTACAAAGACACCAGCAGATATAACATCGGGATTAACAGGTAAGACAGTTGAAGAAGTTATATCTGAGAGAGCTTCAGGAAAAACATATGGAACAATAGCTAGTGAGGCAGGAAAGTTAGATGAATTTAAAACAGAGTCACTTCAGCAGAAAAAACTAGCACTTGATCAAAGAGTAAAAGATGGTAACTTAACTCAGGCAGCAGCGGATGAAATGTACACTGCTATTGCGGAAAATCAAGAAACTTGTGATGGCACGGGAAGTGCTGGAATAGGTAGGATGAGTGGAGCAGGCTTTGGACAAGGAAACGGTCAGGGAAGAGGACAAGGAATGGGTAATGGGTTAGGACAAGGAAATGGTGCCGGATGCGGTAGTTACACGACACAATAAATATAAAGTAAAGACTCCTACTTCTATAAGTGGG
>NZ_JAENWL010000083.1 GCF_016650095.1 Clostridium sp.
ATAACCTTTGCTACTCCATCATTATTATTGCTATCAGTAATATATTTTGCGGCTTCTTTAACGCACTCATCACCATTTGCCATAGCAACTCCAAGTCCTGCATATTTAATCATAGTCAAATCATTTTCACTATCCCCTATACAAATAACCTGGTCACTATTTATCCCATAATAATCCGCTAAAATTTTAACCGCACTTCCCTTTGAGACTCCTTTATTCATCACTTCAAAATTATCAAAGCGAGAACTTACCACTTCAAATTCATCCATATCTCTTACGGTATCTTTTGCACTCTTCAATTTTTCTAAATCCTCTTCTACCGCTACACCCTTGAAAATTTCAGCTTCATATTTCTGAAATGTCTCATTCCAATCCTTCACGACTATTATTTTGACTTGCATATCCTTTGGTAGTGTTTTATTAACTTCCTCATAAAAAGATGAGGAATATATTAATTTCTCTGTAAAAACTGTATCGCTGGTATAATAGTGTGGATATATCCCATACTGTCTAAACACAGATAGAAGTTTCATACATTTTTCCATCCCTAAAGTGGCTTTGTAAACTACTTCATCTCTATCCTTCTCCCTAATATAAGCACCATTTGAAGCTATTACTGGTGACTTAACTCCCAAAAGGTCTGAGAAAAAATCAGCTGACGTAAAAATCCTCCCCGTACACACTGCTATCCGTGCTCCCTTTTTACTAGCTAACCTTATAGCTCTGAGGTTCCTCTCACTAATAATTTTTTTATCATTTAATAAAGTACCATCCATATCTATACATATTAATTTATAATCCATATTTTTATCCTTCCTTCTTTAGTTTTTTATTTAATTTCCCCTAAGTACTTATTTAGTAAATATTCAAACGTTCCTTGATATTCTTTTAAGTATTCCTCCAAAAAATCATAGCATTCTTTATTATCTAGTCCCACCACAGAATGTTTGCCATAATACTCTTCATAAGCACCATGAACTAAAATCTGCATTCGCTCTTTTAATTTTAGATCTATTAAATCTTGTACAAACTCCATATCACCTTGATATTCTGGTTTAACCATATATACCGTCTCTAATCTATAGAAATAATAATTATATAATGGTACTACTCCTTTAGACCTTAGTAGTTTACTTCGCCTTTTCATTACTTTTATAACCCTCATTAAAATGAATAATATAACCACAGTTAATATATTTATTATCCTAAGCTGCATATTCGAAAGTGCTATTACCTTACTAGTGCCTTCCCCGCCAGCTGATTCAACGTCACTTGCTTTATTTTGTGGGGTGTTGTTAATGCTTATGTTCGAATCACCGCTATCCACACTATTTTTTTGCTGATCTTTAAGTTCCTTTAATTTTCTTTGCATGTCTTCTGATGCGGTAGGGGATGCATCTACTATTGTCCACATATTTGAATACTGAAAAGCTCCAAGTAATACTTCACACCAAGCATGAGCGTCAGAACTCGAAACACTATATAATCCACTATCATCTTTATTATCAGGAGTCTTAAATCCCTCCACGTATCTTGCAGGAACTCCAGCGATCCTACACATTACTGTCATTGCTGTATTAAAATAAGTGCAATATCCTTTCTTCTCCTGGAATAAAAAATAATCAATAAACTCACTATCCTTGGGTATCGCTGAAACCTGTATATCATATACATAGTTTTTAGTTAAATAATTTTTGATTGCCAATACTTTTTCTATACTAGTATTACAATTTTTTATAATGTCTTTAACCAAATCATAAGTTCTATCAGAAATATTCTCTGGGACTTGAAAATATTTACTGTTTTCAATTAATAATTTACTATCACTACCGTTTTTAAAAGAAAATCTTAACATAATTGAAGAATTATTATTAGTAGCCATATTTATATTTTTAGGTTTGGGCTGTAAAAAGTAATTCATAGGCCCATCAGGCACAAAACTTGTTGCAAGGTTATTCGCACGTTCTAAGATTTTTTTACTATACTCTCTTACATCTTCAATAGTATCAATGTTCTCAGGATATTCATAAAAGTCTACATTATAAGATTTTGTAACTATATTTTCACTCAAAACTGTAGGAGTCTTATCATAAAACAATGTGCCCTCCACACCACTTATATCAAATGTGTAGTTAGGAACAAATATTGTATTAGTTTTAAATTTTTTATCTGGGTATATAATTAATGAATTTTTCTTCCCAATTCCATTATTTTTATAATTTAGAAATCCCATATCTGCACCGCTTAATTTTTTAAAATAATTTTCATTAGTCTTAGTCCACTTATTCCCATCATAGAAATCTTTAACATTACCCTTTAAATAATAAGGCTTATCACTTTTAACCTTAAAAACTTCCTTAGAATCTAAGGAAATAGGTCCACCTAATCTTTTATCATTATCACTGTACCCTGAGCTTGATAAACTATACATATTTTCCTTTGCCCAATCAATTCCAGAATTATCGGATGCAAATTTATTTTCGAAATAATTACCATAAGAACTTAAGTCGCGACCTTTATACTCCTGTGGCAACATAAGTATTATTTTAGAAATTATTAATGATATTATAACTCCATAAACTAAAATATAAGTAAATTTTAGATATACCTTTACACCTTGATTCTTATATTGCTGAATTTTTTTAATATAGCTTGTAATAATAAAAGTTAATAAGGAGATAAACACGTATACAAATAAATTCTCTTTAACTACGGCGTAGGAACGAGAAAACCATAATGCAATAACTGCCCCAAGAGATACTATTAATATAAAATTTTTAAAGAATTTAAAAGTAGTCCATAAAATCAAAATAGTAATTATCGGAATTCCGAGGATTAGTATAATTTTGTATTGGTCAAAGTAAGTAGTAGCGCCCTCATATATAAGATCATTTAGGGTAATAATATGGTCAACAACAAACCGATTTACTATATCCTTAACAAATTCTGCTCTTTTAATGTAATAAATAGCACCCACACTACATATAAACAGCGCAAATAAAGCCTTATGGATTCTTTTTTCCAATAGATAACTATTAATTACATAATCATAAAACCAATAAATTAATAAGCCTATTAAAAATAGTAAGCTGGTAAATCCATAATTAAAATTTTTAATATATATACCTTTTTCTAAAAGTCTTAAAATGAAGTTAAGATTTACATAAATTAGAACTATATATATGAGTTTTCCCTTTATCCACTTCATAACATCACCTTATCTCTTTGAATTTAAAATTAATACATTCTATTCCTATACTTTTAAGGAAATTGATATTTTTAAGAAAATTGATATTTTTAAATTCATCTAAAATATTCCCGTAGTAAAATACATTAACTTTATAACCCATTTCATTCAAATTCGTAAGGACATTTCTTAAGTTATTATCAACAACTATGCTCACGATTCCTATCCAATTTTTTTTCGGTATATGTTTTAAATTTGATTTAATAAATCCAGAGAACTCTGATGTCCCATCACTTTTAGATTTTAAAAAGTACTCCATTACTCCTAAAAACTCTTCTTGGAACTCCACCTCTATGCTTTTTCGCTTCTTTGCATTAACAAATAACCTAGTTTTAATTCCAGTATTCATCATATGTTTCGTTAAAGATACTGAGAAGTCTACCATATCTTCCTCGATAACTTTCGATAAATCATTTTTCAAATTATCAATATGCATATTCACAAACAAATTACATTCATTACCAGAAGCTTCTTCAAAATTCTTCACATACATTTCTCCATATTTGGCACTTAACTTCCAATGTACTTTTTTAAGATTATCTCCTATATTATACTTTCTTATATCTTTAATTAATGTAAAATCATCAACTCCGTGCTTTCCCTGTATAAGATTTTCATAACTATCTTGCCCACTTAAATTTATATTATCTAAATGGTACACCTTAGGGTATACCTTAATTTCTAATTTGTTCTTAACGTTTTTTAATGTTTTACATATACAAAGTAAGTCATTTATTTCTAGAGATATATTCCCAAAATCATAAATTCCCCTTTTTGTAAAAATAACTTTATTATCAATCCATGTACTTTTATTCCCACCTAAAAAAATTAAGTCTCCCTGGTATCCCGTTATTAACGACCTTAATATTTTGCTTTCTACATAAATGTATGCCATGGGTATTATCCCTAAATTTTCTACTATTATTGGAATATTCACGTCGTCTCCAACATTATAAGATTTTCTGTCATGTTTAAACTTAGCATATACCCTTTTCTTAGCAATAAAAATATAAATTATTCCTAGTACTATGCTAACAAGGAATACATAAAATATTGAATATGGTAGATTGCCACCTAATATATAAGCAAAAATTAAAAATGCTATGCTAAGAAATATTATTTTCCTATTTACCCTAATCATACTATTTCACCTTAGGAACTTGAATAATTCTTAAAATATCTGAAATCACCTTATGAGTAGTATAATTATTAGCTCTGGCAGATGAAGTCAAGGTTATTCTATGACTTAAGACAATCATTACATTTTCCCTTATATCCTCAGGTATAATGTAATCCCTTCCATTTATCAGCGCCGTTGCTTGAGCGACCCGTTGTAATGCTAAGGATGCTCTTATACTTCCGCCTAGAAGTATAAAACTATTATTTCGTGTAGCATTAACTATGCTAACTATATACTCATTTAATTCTTTTTCCACATGTATACCCTTAACTTTTTTCTGCAAATAAATAATATCTTCATCCGTGGCAACGGCTTTTAATTCTTCCATGGGATTACTTTGCCTATATAAATCTAATATTTCCACTTCAGCATCTGCTTTTGGGTATCCTATATTTACTTTAATCATAAATCTATCTAGTTGCGCCTCCGGCAATGAAAAAGTACCTTCGTATTCTATGGGATTTTCTGTTGCTAAAACTAGGAATGGTTCTTTCAGTTTATACGTAATTCCGCCTTCTGAAATTTGTTTTTCTTCCATTGCCTCAAGCAATGCAGATTGCGTTTTAGGTGATGTTCTATTTATCTCATCCGCCAGTATTATATTAGAAAAAATCGGGCCTTTTTTATATTCGAATTCCATAGTTTTTTGACTGTATATAGACACCCCAATAATATCTGAAGGTAAAAGATCCGGCGTAAATTGAATTCTATTATATGATAAATTTAATGATCTTGCTAAGGCTTTTATAAGTGTGGTTTTTCCTACTCCTGGAACATCTTCAATTAAAATATGACCATTAGCTAATATTCCTTTTAGTATATTATGTATTTCAATCCTCTTTCCCAATATAACTTTCTCTATATTATCTGCTATCTTTTCAATTAATTCTACTTCCTTTGTCATAATATACCTCCCCTCTATATTTTAGGGTACAACGTTGCAACATTATAGTATTTATATTATCATAATCTTCATTATTTATCCATTAATTCAAGTATTACACTTAGATTTTCTGACCCTAACCCAATAAAAAACATAGCGCTAATTAAAACGCTATGTTCATATGTTTCATATATACTTTATTGTACTGTTGGAATTTGAGGTTCTTCTGGGATTTCAGGCACCGGAGCTAAAGTACTCTTTTTCTTAGTACCAACTTTTATAATGCCATTGATAACGTGAAATGTATCATTATTTATAACCGTCGTATCAATTAGCTTACCATATTCATAAGTTTTTCTGCTGACTTTAACTTTAAATCCTTTATATCCCTGTTTAATAATTTCTTGCTCACCCTCATATTTAGTTGGATCTTGTATTGTTTCTGTTTTTGGCTGAGTAACTTCCACTACTTCATTTACAATTTCATAAGTTCTTTTAGTTAATGTAGAATTAGAATAAATATTAAAATAAAGGTTTCTGTTTGATATAAATCCTTGAATATATATTGGATACTTATACGTATTTTTAAACTTATAATCAAGATTGCCATAATCAACTGTAGCATCCTGTCCTTTTGGTATATACCCTGAAGAAATTGTATGATGAATTCTTTCTACAGAAACAATTTCAGTTGCAAGCATTGCATTGTACAAAGTAGATGAAACCTGACATATTCCCCCACCTAATCCTTGTTCTAATTTATCTCCAATAATTACTCCTGCAGTTTGATATCCTCTTGCTACTGTTCGCTCTCCTACAACCCCATTAAAACTAAAAACATCCCCTGGCATAAGTAAGGTCCCGTCGATACTTTTAGTAGATAAATCTATATTGGTTGCTCTTCCTGAAGCTGAGCTTCCAAAGTTCGTACTATAGCTTGATATTTTTGTATTTATCGTTTTTAATGTAGCCTCTGTAGTCTTAGGCTTCACTATACTTACTGGAGCCACGATACTTATTGTATCTGCCGAAAGAGTGCCATTGATTTTACTTTTTATATCACTTTTTAATTTATCTTCTTCTAACTTCTTTCCTACAACTTCTTTAGTAATACTAAATTCACCATTACTAACCATTGTTATAGTCGCATTTACAGGTTCTTTATTTGTATCTTTAATTATTTTCTCTAACATCTGCTCAACAATCTTATCATTATACTCAAAGGTTAGCTTTATTTGCTTTAGAGCGGGGTTACTAATAGCTTTATATTTTTGGAACATACTCATATCACGTCCATAGCTAATTGCCTGTTCTATAGCTTCATCAATTTTGTACTTCGCGTCTATCTTTGAGTAGTCCAATGTATATTTTTTTCCGTCACTTACTATATCTATTTTTTTCTTAATCACTTGACTTGAATACTTGTCCACTATTATCTTTTGCGCTTCTTCTTTACTTTTACCTGTTAAATCTTCATCTTCTATTTTAACTGTAGGTAAAATTAGTGAATCCCAATGTTTTACTTTAACATAAGCGTAGCTAGTAAATGTAATTGTGCCTACTAATACTAAAATCCCTAATATTATAATTGCTTTCTTCCTCATATAGAATCTCCTTTTCCGCTCATAAGTATTATACTACATTGAAGCAACTATTCCTATATTCTTTCATCCTATTCTTCCTTGCTGTTCTTCCTTGCTTACTTATAAGTTTAATTAATATTTTTGTTCTAATATATTCTTCCATATGGTAGAATTGTGCCAATACTAATTTCATCTCTAAGGAGTGATACTATGAATTATGACGAAGACAAAATAAAATTTTATTTAAAGTATATTCTATCCATACCTAGTCCTTCAGGTTATACAAAAAAAATCATGGACTACATTAAAGAAGAACTTACCATTCTAAACGTACCACTTTTCACTACTAATAAAGGTGCAATTGTGGCTACCTTAAAAGGCAAAAATGATGATTATCAAAGAACACTTTCTGCTCACGTTGACACACTTGGTGCGATGGTTAAAAAAATTAACTTAACTGGTTCACTCGCAATAGATCCTATCGGCGGATACATGATGAACTCAATAGAAGGCGAAAACTGCACCATAGAGTCCCTTGATGGCAAAACCTTCACGGGAACTATACAATGCATAAAACCTTCAGTACATATTAGCGGTACCGATGCTCGCGAGCTTAAAAGAACCCCTGAAAATATGGAAGTAATCCTTGATGAACTAATCTCTTCCAAAAAAGAAGTTGAAGAATTAGGCATAAGTGTTGGTGATTTTATTTGCTTTGATACGCGAACGCAGTTTACTGAAAAAGGCTTTATAAAATCTAGACATCTAGATGATAAAGCTTCAGTTTCAATTCTACTTTATGCCATCAAATACATAGTAGATAATAACATTGAACTCCCATATACTACTAATATCTTTATTAGTAATTATGAAGAAGTGGGACATGGAGCTTCTGCGTCGATTCCAGAAAAAACTAAAGAGTTTGTGTCTGTAGATATGGGATGCCCAGGACTTGATCAGAATTCATCTGAATATAGTGTTTGTATCTGTGCTAAAGACTCAACTGGTCCTTATGATTTAGATCTTAGAAAAAAATTAACAGAAATATGTAGAAAAGAAAACATAGATTATAAAATAGATATTTATCCACACTACGGTTCCGATGCTTCAGCTGCCCTAAAAGCTGGATGGGACATAAAAACAGCATTAATCGGTGCTGGAATTTTTGCTTCACACGGCTATGAAAGAACGCATATGGACTCTATATTATGTACTCTAGATTTAATAATTAAATATTGTTCACAAGAATAAAGCACATAAAATTGGTAGTAGAAAAAATTCTACTACCAATTTTATGTACTTAATTTTCTAAGCTAAACTTTATTAATTCAAATACCTGTGCACTATTGTTTTTTCGAATAATATAAATTTCTTTATTATTAGAACTCCAAATACTCTCGAAGTAGCTATACTTACTGGTTACATCAAAGTTACTAGTAACATTACCGCTTCTTACAGTTTCTGCCCAAGCTTCAATTCTATTATTATTGATATTTACTTCTTTATTTGTTAAGCTACGAGTGTTTTCAGTTACTAAATCAAAAACCAATAAACTAGAAAAGTTCTTTTCAATAGAAACATCTTTTTTAACATCCCCAACATCATAGTTTTGAGTTTCTACCTCTTCTTTTATATAACTAATTAAGTTACCATTTTCAGAAAAAGCAGGATACTTACCAGTATCAACAAACCTTTTTTCATTAGTTGCTAAGGTTAGAATGTTTATTTTACCATTAACTTCATATACTAATTTTTTACCATCTTTTGATATCATGGGGCTTTTCCCATCTACAAGCTTAGTAGACTCTTGACCATCTTTGTCAGTTAGATAAATAGCACCATTTTTTTCACCACTGGCACCATTTTCTAATGTTACTTTATCCGCTTTATAGTAAACTATCCCATCATTGAGTGTAAAATTAGGCTTATCAACTATTTGAGTCTTGTCGTTATAAGATATTAACTTCGTTTCAATTGAAGACTCTATATCTTTAACATATATACCACCATCTTTAACACTAAGTAGTTTCTTTTCATCAAGAGAATATCTTGAATCGTAGCATTTTGAAAGTTCACCAGTATTTACTTTTACGTCGTCCATTGTAGGTACCTCTATTGGAACCTTAACTCCAGCTGGAGAACTATTACTTTGACTATTACTAGCTATGCTTTTATTTATATCTGCATCACTATCTGAAGAATTCCCCTTATTTGAATCTTTACCAATAACAGCATCACTCTTTCCATCACTCTCTGCCAAAAGGTTATTAGAAGGTTTATCAGTGACAGTTGTGGTGCCTTCACTGTCTTTTGCTACACTTGACTTACTAGTTCCAGTATCACTCTTCACTATCCCCTTTTTAGGTTGTGTCCCATCTGTTTTTTCACTACTAACTGCAATTGACTCTTTCGGTATTGCTATCGGCATTACTACCTCAGACTTTCCATCAGTCTTGGTAAATATATTTGTGTTTGAAGCATCTATAGCATTAAATATTGCCCCACCTACAAATACACAAATTACAAAGCCTGAAGCAATTTTCAGATATCTATTTCGCTTAAAATTATTTTTCTGTTTAGGAAGTTCCGTAATATTGTTGTATTTATCCCCAAACATTATTCTGTTTTTTAAATCATATTTAAAATCTTCATCAATAACAATCTTTTCTGCATCCTTACACAATAATTTTTCCACATAAAATTCATTTTCCTCCAATTACATCACCTCCCAAACTATGTTCATAATTCTTCTTAATTTTCTTTATTGCTCTTGAAATAGTTGACTTAACAGTGTTTTCTGTTATATTTACGGTTTCTGCAATTTCTCTAAATTTGAGACCACCATAAAATCTCAGATAAATCATTTTTTTAGTTTCTTCTGGTAATTGATCAATTATACTTTTTACTCCTTTAAACTCATCTCTGATAGCAATATCCTCATATCCAAAATCTTCATCCCCTATATCCAAAAAGTTTTCAATTGGGATTACTTTGCTGTTTTTTCTATAAAAATCTATAATAGTATTATGAGCTATTCGAAAAATCCAATTTTTACTTGCTTCTACATCCATAATTTTATCCTTGTTTTCATATATTTTAGTAAACACAGTAGCTATTATATCTTCTGCATTCCATTTATTTTTAACTGAAACAAAAATATATCTGTATACACAATTGTAGTACATTTCATATAACTGTTCGAACTTACTTGGCATTAAACAGTACCCCCATTATAATTTGTTGTTTAAAATAGCACTTATCATTTTGTAAATACCACTAGTTATTAAAAATGTGTTTCGCTTAATATACGCAATTCTTAATATTTAGTTGCATCATTTACCACTATTTGTGTAAAATATATAGTTTTTTTTTAAAAACATATAAAATCATTATAACATATTAAAAATATACTAATGTTGCTAATGCTAAATCTAAAATATAATTTTATAATTTGACATAAAAAACTACTCCGTAATTTCCATTAATCCTCTAAAAACAGGCTAGAAATTTACAAAGTAGCTCTCAATTATAATTTATACAAAGGAATATCTATTTAATTACAAAATCTATGCTTACCAATTATTTTTATAAGTGGCCTTGACCATATCCACTTATTAGTGCTTGTTGCAGGATTAAAATAGAATACAGCGCCCCCAGATGGATCCCATCCATTAAGTGCATCTCTTGCAGCTCTTATAGAGTCCGCTTCAATTTTTGCATTTATTTGCCCATCCACTATAGCTGTGAATGCCCCGGGTTGATAAATTACTCCCGCTATTGTAGATGGAAATCTTGCATCGCTTGTTCTATTTAAAATTACCGCTCCAACAGCCACTTGACCCTCATAAGGTTCTCCTCTAGCCTCACCATTTATGAGCCTAGCTACTAAATCCACATCCTTATTGTTTGTTACATTTTTGCTAGAAGCTGTTCCACTTGAGGTTGATGTACTACTTGAAATACCTATGGTTGCAAGTGTTTGCGGGCCTGCAATTCCATCTACTGCTAGCCCATTGCTTCTTTGAAAGGACTTAACGGCAACATAAGTAATATAGCCATATATTCCATCAACACTTTCCTTATAGTATCCCCATTTTTTTAATCTAGTTTGAATTTCTTTAACTTGTTCACCACGCGCGCCGTATTTTAAAACCTGAGCCATAGCTTTATTACTAGAAATATTAGAATAAACTTCGCTTGAAAAGTATGTAATTAAAATTATCATAATCACAGCGCTGCATCTTTTGAGTAAATGTTTTTTATGTTTCAAATATATTCCTCCTTATAAATGTATTCCTACTTCAGAAAACAATATATAAATTTCTTCAACAATGTTAGTTTGCGTTAAATTCAAAAAAAA
>NZ_JAENWL010000210.1 GCF_016650095.1 Clostridium sp.
AATTGAGAAATTAAATATATGATATAAAGTGAATATTTTATTTGTTCAAACAATTGAAAATATAATGCAATGTATAGTATTATGTAAAGAGTATATGCAAAGACAAAATTTATAAACTAAATTAGATTTATAGTTATTATAGTGGGGGGAAGAACATGAAGATAATATTAGACACGATTATACATGAAAATAGACACTTTACAAAAGAAGGCAAGGTTGCATCTTATATACCAGAACTTTCTAAAGCAGATGGAGAGGCTCTTGGTATATGCGTAACTGCCCTTGACGGAGAAGAATATTTTGCAGGAGATTATGAAACGAAATTCACAATACAAAGTATATCAAAGGTCGTCACACTAATGCTAGCTATGATTGACAATGGCGTAGATTATGTGTTTTCAAAAATAGGAATGGAGCCCACAGAAGCCGCCTTTAATTCCATAATAAATTTAGAAAATAATAATAATGATCAAAAACCATTAAACCCTATGATAAATTCTGGAGCTATTGCAACGGTTTCATTAATTCGAGGAGAGAGTGTAGAGGAAAAAATTAATAGGATATTACAGTTTACAAGAAAAATTACAGGTAATCTTGATATTAATGTTAATGAATGTGTTTTTGCCTCTGAAAAAGCTACAGGAGATAGAAATAGATCATTAGCTTATTTTATGAAGAGCACAGGCGTTATAGAGGGTGATGTGGAAGAAATTTTAGATGTATACTTTAGACAGTGCTCTATGGAGGTAAATTGTAGGGATATAGCAAGAATAGGGGCAATGCTTGCTAATGGTGGTGTTATAGTTCCCAATGATGAAAGAGTCATATCTAGAGAAGCCGCTAGAATAATTAAAACTATAATGGTTACTTGTGGTATGTATGATGGCTCAGGTGATTTTGCAGTACATATTGGAATACCTGGAAAAAGTGGTGTAGGGGGAGGAATAATGGCAGCGGTACCCAGAAGAATGGGTATTGGAGTAATTGGACCGTCTTTAGATAAAAAAGGTAATAGTATTGGTGGTATAAAGGTTTTAGAAGAGCTGTCTAGGGAGCTCGATTTAAGTATATTTTAAAAAAACAAATTAGTTAGCCACTTTAGTAGATTTTTGAGGTCTAGAATAATTTCTAGATCTTTTTTTATTTATAAAAAGTTTGTTAGCTTTTTTAGATGACTTGTTGTTATACTACAACAGAACCTGTTATAATTGTATAAAGGTAAGGTTAAACTTAACTAGAAGTGGATAAAATATTGATGAATCGAATCAATATTCTAATGCGATTAACACAAAACTGAGCAGTGGAATATATAAAGCTGTAAATATAGTAGAAAGAAGGTATTTATCATGTCTAAGGAGAGATTATTAATTTTAGATGGCCATAGTCTTATGTATAGAGCATTTTATGCACTACCGGCTCTAACAAATTCGGATGGAATATATACTAATGCAGTTTATGGTTTTACAAGTATGCTTTTAAAGATGAAGGAAGAGTTTGAGCCAGATTATATTGTTACAACTTTTGATAGGAAGGCACCTACTTTTCGTCATGAAGAATATAAAGATTATAAGGCAGGTAGAAAAAAAATGCCTGATGAGCTACAAGGACAGTTCGCTATAGTTAGGGAACTTTTAGAGAAAATGGCTATAGATATTTTTGAATTAGATGGATTTGAGGCGGATGATTTAATAGGAACATTGTCTGTATTTGCAGAAAAAGAAGGACTTGAAGTCTTTATAGTAACAGGGGATAGAGATGCACTTCAACTTGCCACGGATAATGTTAAAATTGTAATAAATAAAAAAGGGATGTCAGAAAAAGAAATATATGATAGAAACCGCATAATTGAGGATCTAGGAGTAACTCCTACTGAATTTATTGATGTAAAAGGGTTAATGGGAGACGCCTCGGATAATATTCCAGGAGTGCCAGGAATAGGTGAAAAAACTGCTTATAAGCTTATCAAAGAGTATAAGAGTATAGAAAATCTTCTTATGAATATTGATAAGGTTAGTGGTAAGAAACTTGTGGAAAATTTAACAACTTATAGTGAGCAGGCTATTTTCAGTAAGAAATTAGCAACTATTATTACATGTGTACCTATGGAAATGGATTTAGATTCAATTAAATCAAAAGAAAAATATGATGTGCGCGCTGTAAAAGATTTATTTCATAAATTACAATTTAAATCTCTAATAGCTAAAATACCGGATGATCAGGATTCAACTGAAGAATTATTTTCTGCGGATTTTACAGTAATAGATACGCTATCAGCACTTAAGAAAGTTACTCTAGAGATTAAAGATACCATTTATATAACGTTTGATATTACAAACACAAATGTTTTTTCAGAAATCAGCGTAGATAACATATACCTGAGTTATAAGGAAAAAAACTATTTGATTGTGGTTCTTGACTTATTGAATGAAGATGAAGAAAAAACTATAAATCTTTTAAAAGCTATGCTTGAGAATAATGATATTAAAAAGGTAAGTCACGGTGTAAAGAATGCTTACACTGCTCTTAATAAAAAGGGTATTAAGTTACAAGCAGTAAAATTTGATACGGAGCTTGCAGCTTATTTGCTGGATTCTGCTAAAAAAGAGTATAGCCTAGAAACCCTTATGGATACTAATCTTAGAATTAGTATTGCGGGCGAAGGTCACACAAAAGAAATTAATAAGGTGGCACTACTAAAAAGACTTTATGAAATATTAGAAAAGAAAATTGAGAAGTATGAAATGGAAGAACTTTTATATAAGGTTGAACAGCCATTAACAGAAGCAATATCATACATGGAGGCTGAAGGGTTCACAATAGACAAAGAAAAATTAGCAGAACTTGGCGTAAAATTTGCCGCAGATATAGCTAAGCTAGAAAGTACTATTTTTGATTTGGCTGGAGAAGAATTTAATGTAAAATCGCCAAAACAATTAGGCAAGATATTGTTTGAAAAATTAGATTTACCTGTAATAAAAAAGACGAAAACAGGATATTCAACTAATGCGGAAGTTTTAGAGGCACTAGCAGATAAACATCCTATCATCGCAGAAATTACTAGGTATAGAGGGCTCACAAAGATTTTTTCTACCTATATAGAAGGGTTACAAGCAGTAATTGATACAGATTGTAGAATACATTCAAACTTTACACAAACAGTTACAACAACGGGAAGGCTTTCAAGTACAGAACCTAATTTGCAAAATATACCTATAAGAAATGAAATGGGTAGAGCTATACGACGTGTATTTATACCACACAATGATCAGTGTGTTATTTTGTCTGCAGATTATTCGCAGATAGAGCTTAGAGTACTCGCACATATAGCAAAGGATGATAATTTAATTGAAGCTTTCGTTAATCATAGTGATATTCATACCAAAACAGCGTCTGAGGTATTTAATGTACCTATAGAAGAAGTTACAAAAACCATGAGAAGTAATGCTAAAGCTGTAAACTTTGGAATAGTATATGGTATTGGAGAATTTAGCTTAGCTAAGGATATAAATGTATCTAGAAAAGATGCTAAAATATACATAGAAACATATTTTGAAAGATATCCAAATGTTAAAAAGTATATGAAAGATATAGTAATTGAAGCTGAGGAAAATAGTAGTGTTACTACAATTTTGAATAGACGTAGATTTATACCAGAAATAAACTCATCCAATAAAATGGTGAAGGCATTTGGTGTAAGGCTTGCTATGAACACACCTATACAGGGAAGTGCGGCAGATATCATTAAACTAGCTATGGTAAATGTATTTGATAAACTAAAGGAAGAAGGACTAAAGAGTACTTTAATACTTCAAGTACACGATGAATTAATATTAAATGTTTATAAGGATGAGATTGTGCAGGTTGAGCATTTGGTTAAGGAACAGATGGAAAATGTTATTAAACTTTTAGTTCCTTTAGAAGTGGAAATAAGTATTGGAGAAACTTGGTATGAAGCAAAGTAAGTAGCTGGAAATTGAGAATGGAGTATCAAACCTAAAATTTTAAGTTTTCAATTCTCAATTCTAAAAAAGTGAGGGAAGAAGAAAATGTTAAAGGTAGGGATAACAGGTGGTATAGGCAGTGGCAAGAGTACAGTAACTAATATGCTAAGATTGATGGGGCATACCATTATTGATGCGGATATTGTAGCTAGAGAGGTTTTTACAATATACCCTGAGATACCTCATCAAATCAAAGAGCAATTTGGTTATGAGTTTTTTGACAAAGAAGGTAAAATCAAGAGAAAAGAGCTTGGAAACTATATATTTAAGAGTAGTACTCGGAGAATAAAACTTGAAAGTATAATGATACCTTTTATAAAAAAAGAAATATACCACAGAATAAAAACCTTTGAGCAAGAAAACTTACAGCTATGCTTTCTAGATGCACCTACTTTAATAGAAAACAATTTACATACTAGTATGGATGTTACTATATTGGTGTGGGTAGGTAGTGAGGTTCAAATACAAAGGGTTATGCTTCGCGACCATTTAGGAATAGATAAAACAATGGATAGAATAAGAGCTCAAATGCCAATAGATGAAAAGAAGAAGTTTGCGGATTTTATTATTGATAATGAAGGAAGTACTGAAAATACAAAGGTGCAGCTAGATTTTATTATTACTAAATTAGAAAGGTTAGATGTGAAAAAATGTTTAAAAAAATAATAAAAATTGTAAGTATAATTCTTTTGTTTGTTATAATAATTAATTATAAAAGTATTCTTAAAAGTTTTTATCCGCTAAAATATGAAAATCAAATAGTTAAGTATTCTCAGAGGTATGATGTAGACCCTTATTTGGTTGTAGCTGTAATCAGGGCAGAAAGTAATTTCGATGAAAAAGCTGTTTCTCATAGAGGTGCCTATGGGCTTATGCAGATAATGCCTGATACTGCGATGTGGGTTGCTGAAAATATGAAATTAACAGATTTTAAGTTGGAAAAATTATATGATACTGAAATTAATATCGCTATGGGATGTTGGTATATTAATAATTTAAATAACGAATTTAATGGGAATATAGACTTGGTTTTGGCAGCTTATAATGGAGGACGTGGAAATGTTCAAAAGTGGCTTAAAAATAATGAATACTCTGCGGATGGTAAAACATTAAATGTCATACCTTTTGAAGAAACGGATAAATATGTGAAAAAAGTAAAGACAAATTATAATATTTATTTAAAATTATATGACGATAAAATTAAGGCATATTAAAAGGGAAATAGGTTGAAGATGCCTAGGATACCTAGGAAACCTAGGCGAAAACTTAGTCAAAAACAGAAAAAAATATTGACAATTTACACTATGCTGATATATAATAAATTTTGTAGTCAGAAGTTGTATAAATGCATATGACTATAAAATTTGATCCTTTATATTAAATAAAATTTGCGATAGTGGCGGAATGGCAGACGCGCACGTTTAAGGGACGTGTGGGAGACCGTAGGGGTTCAAGTCCCCTCTGTCGCACCAATTGTATCAACACTTAATTGTGTTGGTACTTTTTTATTTGCTAAATAATACCAAAATCTACGATGCGTCTATTCGGATTTTAATTATATTTATGGTATGATATGGGTAATAATTCAAATAATATAAAATAGTTATAGGAGGTTTTTAAATGGGTTTAGACAATATTGATGAAAATGAATTAATTATGATAAGTATTGAACAGGTAGAAAATATCGAAAAATGGAAATCTTTATTCTTCGAATTAGCAAATAGGAATATAACTGTGGTAGTAGCCCAAGAAAAAATTGTAACTAAGGGAAATTTTCTAAATAAAATAGGATTAGATAATATTCAAATAATTTGTTCTGCTAAACAATTCATAGAACTAGTTCCAAAATTAAAAGAATTAGATGATGATAATATGTTGTCGGTAAAAAAAACTTTTCAGGAATTAGAAAATTTTTATTATGATAAAGATTAAAATTCGTGATAGATGAATTTTTAAAAGAAATATGGAAAAACTAACATCTGAAAGAGGTGTTATTTATGAAAAATAAAAAGAATGATCCTAATGAAAAACAAAAGAAATCATCTGGAAATAAAGAAAGTAATCCTGTAACTATGAATGGTGATAGCAACATGAGAAAACCTGAAAGAGGATTAAAGTAAAGTTGAAATTATTTCCTTTAATACGGTAAAGAAAGTGTATATTACGTAAAATGCATTTGATCAAGCGTTAGCGAAGTGAGATGCAGTTGTAGTAATAAACACTTTCTTATTTTTTTTGCTGAAATTAGTATCAAACCTCTGATTCTAGCATAAATTGTTAATGTATTAGTATTTCTAAATAGGGAGGACAATTATGAATAAAGAGGACAGAGACAATGAAGATATAGATATGAATGAAGAATATGAAATGATTCCACTAGAACCTATGATGTATGGGTATGGCCAAATGAATATGATGCCAAGTATGGGTATGCAACCTAATATGGGTATGCAACCCAATATGGGAATGAACCCTAATATGGGAACGAACCCATGGATGGAAATGAACC
>NZ_JAENWL010000277.1 GCF_016650095.1 Clostridium sp.
CCTACATGCCTCGATGGCGTTATTCAATGCATTTCCTAAAACAATGCATATGTCCATATCATCAATCTTGAGTTTCTTGGGAATCATAATCTCAGTTTCGAATTTAATTCCTTCATCAACTGCTTTTGATTTCCTATTGCTAATCAAAGCATCTATAGCTACATTGTTGGATACGACTCCCCTTTTATCATAATCAAGTTCCTCATTCAACTTATGAATATATTTCACCGCTTCATGATATTGATTCCGGCCTAAATAACCATCCAACGTTATCAAATGACTTAACATGTCATGGCGTACTTTCTTTACTTGATTATAGCCCTCAATTATATTCTCATATTGGTCCCGTTGCATCAGCAGTTGTTTTTCTCTAAACTTAACCAGATTGTTTTCAGTCATCTGCATAACTATGCTGTCAAACAGATAAAATGTGATGATGTTGATATATAAAATCGTAATGCCTGAAACCGCATAAACATAGCTAAATTCATTTTTCAAAATCGGTTCATACACACTTGCAATTGATAGCACTATGCTAAATACTGGGATTGAAATGATAAATAACCAAGACCTTAGAGCTACCTGCGATGCATTCCTTCTCTTAAAACGAATAATTATCTCTACAAGAAGAAGCAATAGTATTTTTGAAATAACACCGCCCAAAAGCAAAAGCATAATGTTTTGCCTGATATCCTGCAACACATTTCCAAAAACAGCTACAATCAAAAGTGCAGCAACAAGCTCCATTAAGAATGAGAATACAACAATAAAGGTTGCCACAATTAATTTTACATATACCTTCCCTAGGTAAAAAAGATTGGCAACAATAAAGAATACAATAAAACTAACCATTAATAAAATATCCGATTTTTCAACCGCAATATTCACAATAATTTCAATCAGTAGAATACTTACAAGACCGATTGCCTTTCTCTTTTCGCTCATCTTTTTTTTCATTAAAATATTATTATAAAATCTTAAGGCAACAAACAGTCCAACTACATCATTCATCATTATAATAATGTTCATTAAATAATTCTGCATCATTCAATGTCTCCCATCATAAAATTCATATATCTTATTTTAATATCTTTCTGACAATTTTTACTGCACTTCAACAAATCACCTGTCGACATCATAATACTGTTTGCTGCAATTTCCTTGATATGCTGCATGTTCACAAGATAATATCTACTGATTCTCACAAATCCATCCGCTAAAAGCTTCTTTTCTGCATCACTGATATTTTCATTGCCGGAATATTTCTCTTTTTTACAGTGAATGATTACTTTTCTTCTATCGCTCTCGAAATATACAATATCCGATAGCCTCAAAACTGTTATGTTATCCCTCATTTGAATAACGTAACTCTTATTCTTATCTGCCTGAATTATTTTTACCGCACTTTTAAAGACCTTTGAAAACTTTTTTTCATCAACCGGCTTTAAAATGAAATCATACGCTTCAACACTATACCCACTAACAGCATATTCAATTATAGAAGTGATGATAATGATTATGCAATTTTCATCATATTTCCGAATAATTTCAGCCGTCTGTATACCGTCAAGTTCTTTCATCTTCATATCAAGCAATATAATCGAAAACCTTTGCCCTGCTTCATACACACTGACTAGATCCTCTCCAGAATCAAATTTATCCAATTCATAAAGTTCACTCAACCGCTCAGAAGTTATGAGGCGTTCCAATATTTGCTGTTGCTCTTTTTCATCTTCACAAATAGCTATTTTAAGCATTACAATCCCCCAAATTTTATAAAGCTTACATCCTATATGCAACCACTATGCAAATGTTAAATATATGCAATTACTTCATATCCCAATTTCTTTTTACGTTCTTTGCCATAGTAAAATATTTGAATTATCTGTGCCACAAATATCACCAAAACTATATCCGAATACCGCAACAACATTCCATCTATTACCATTGTATACCTTAATCCCCAAATAAAAAAAGGAGTTCTAAAGAATCTCCTTAACTTCCACAACTGACTCCACCCGTACTTTTTCAATAAACCTCCAAAACATATTCCCATCAAATTCTTCTAACGGTGATTCTTGCGTTTTAAGGAACTGCCTTATTTCCTCAATTCGTTTACCCATCATTATCTTCTGAGCCTTATCATCCATGAGTTTCTGTCTAAGTGATCTAAACTTATAGATTCCCTCGCCAATCTTTTCATATTCATGATTATAATCCATAGTGTCAATGCCGGTATTTGCGTTCACATACAACAATTACATCTGTTCTCAAGATTCTCTATTTGTACATATACGAAATGCCTCCTAAAAATCTAGGAGGCATTTCGTGCTGTTACAATTTTATTATTTCACGCTGTGCTTTCTATGCAGGCAAACCACAGTCTCAGTCGTAAAATGTTTCCAATTCCACTTCTCTTTGCTAGTGTTCTTGGGCGTCTGTTTGCTGAAACATATCCACAACTTTTTTCATCTCGAGGTATGGGGGAACATATCCACTACTTTTTATGCTTATATGTATTATTCCTGCCTTTCAACAAAAACTATTTTTTTAAGAAAGGCCTCCCAAAATTTCCGAAGGCCTTTCTTATTGTTTCACACTGTGTTTTCTTTGCAGGCAAACCGCTGTCTCGACGTGCGTCGCAATACATATAGCACTCAATAGAAAACACTTTGTTGATTCACAAAAATCAAAAAGTACCGTCCCCAGTGATTACAATAGCATCCTCCGGTATCACGTTACTAACCTTGCTTTCGGCTATCCCAACTCCTCAGCTTGCTACTGAAGATAGTAATAACGCTACAGAAGATCTTAGGAATGAAAAATCCTATTCTGATTTGTAGAAACTACTAATAATAGTGTACCCTAATATAATCTGTGAAATAATCATAGTATTTTTATCCTGCATTGTGTTAATGTGAAAAAAATAGTAAATCAAATATGGAAAGGAAAATGGCAAACACGGTATTCCAATAATCAAAGATTTAGATATTCTAAATCTCCATTTCCCATCATTTTTATTTTCACTTATAACATATCCTATCCCAAGTATAATCCCAAAAATAATATAAACAACAGTATTTGATATGGCTGGGAAAAACATACTAAAATTCTGGATTTCAATTTTTTTTAATACATTTATTAGATTATCAGAGAATATTACAAATACGATAAATATGCATGATATAGAAATATACTCTATATATTTTTTATAGATCAAAATGCATCACTCCTATCTGAGATTAATTTGAGCTTCCTTTATTCTATCGAACGCATTGGAATTGCAGCGTTCAGGTCTGAACCTAGAAAAGACCTTCGGTTTTTGTTGTCAAAATTTTAGAAATACTTTGGAATTTGCTTTCAAGTAATTCATAATATAAAAAATGGGCCATGAGCATCGGCTAGGGTGTAACTTTCTAGCCGTTTATGAAGCTCAAATTATTCTATTATTCCTACGAAATACTAATTAAATAACATCTACTTCTAGGTATTTTATGATTACCAATACCTAGAAATAGATACTATTTCATAATTAATAAAAACAATATTTTATTTTAACTGCCAATCATTTCATTTCTAAAATATACTTGTTATTTCTCCCCAACCTAGATTAATTTCTACATCATCATGATATGCTGGATATCCTATTCGTTCAAAAGCACAATGAAAATCAAGATGTGCTCCACACAAACCAGTAATCGGTGTAACTCCTGAGTATGTTGAAGGACTAAAATTAGTTGTGTAATAAGTAGAAGGATTAGGATTATAGGTAGTGTGCTCCCAATCAACTGGATTTTGGTCATCACCACTATACGGATATCCAACTTGCTTTACAATTTTATCTACTGAAGGAACATCACCAAAGACAGTAGCAGTATCATCAGAAGACCACCAATGTTTTAAATATTTTGCTTTATAAAATATTACTGTTGATTCATTATCTATATAGTCTGCTGTAAAATTTCCACTACAAAATATTTCTGCACCCTGAAATAAAATTGATATTGTCTCTGGATCACTATCTGAACCAACACTCATTATCATATATTCTGAATCTTCATCTGCGGAATCAATAATAACCTTTTCCTTATAAATAACTACTGGCTCTACTAAACTACGCTCTAGTAAATCTATGTCGTCAAATCCATTTATCAATACTTCCCTCTTTATAACATTTGACCCATTTAAATCTAACGAAGCTATCTTATAATGTTCATCTAAACTTCTTGAGAATCGAGCTTTTACATCCTCTTGATATCTTTTAATATCAATGTCATTTTCATAATTCCCAGCATCTGCGTAAACAGATAAATTTAAACTCAGAAGCATAACTAGTACTACAAAAATAACTAACACTTTATTTTTCCTCATATTAATAACCTCCCTAACTTAAAATAAGAATCATTTTTAGTGGTAACAACTTTCATAATTCTCTCCACATCTTCACTTCAGAATAATCTACATCTACCCTATTTCATTTTTTTAACCAACTTCCAAGAGTTATTTGAAGCACATACGCCACATGGAGCAAATGGTTCTCCTTGACTATGAACCACCTCATTTTTCCGACATTTAGTACATAGATAAATGCCCTAAGGTAAATTACAATCCATTGTTTTCACCTCCCCAGCCCAAATAGATTCAACATAAATCCTTGATATTTTAAACTTGAATTAATAACGCTACTTGTCTAATGTGTTTGTTATTTTAAATTAAAATCTTGAATTGATTTCATCCATTTTCTACTATCTACAACTACATCCTCCATTCTACTTTCGAAGAGTCTTGACTTCTTTAGGAACTTCATCTTGATAGAAAATAACACTGAAACGTGTTGATGCAACTTGTGCAACAACCAATGCCAACATAGCAAATGTTGTAGCTGCATATTTACTTAGAAATTTCAGTTTCCTCATTTTTCTCACCTCCCCGTACTATACTTCCTATGAATAATGAAACAGATGCTGTGAATGCACCCATCATAGTGCTTATTACAATACAATTATTTAGTCCAAACAATACTAATGAAACTACGCAAAATCCTACGATTACAACGCATGCAATTCTACTGCTTTTTTTAGCCTTGCTCAACTCCAGTCCAGCCAACACTCTATTTTTATGGTCCACTGGAGCAACGCTAAAAATCATCACCATAATTATCATATTTATTGTATA
>NZ_JAENWL010000089.1 GCF_016650095.1 Clostridium sp.
AAAGCTATAAATCCATTTTCTCTTTTTGCACACTCTACTACTTCTTTTAACTTTATTATTTCTGCTCCAAATGTGCTTAAACCTTTGGAGATGGATTGCATATCATCTGAAACAAAATGAATAAAACTCATGATTGGGAATTGTGCTTTTTCTGCAAACACAAAAAAACCCATTTGTCCAAGTAGTAAATTTAAAACAATAGTCTTTAAGGTAACACTTTTGCCCCCCATATTGGCACCAGTTATAATAGTTGTACCTCCATTTAGATCTATACTAACAGGGGTAAATTTCTTTTTACCACTTTCTAATATCTCCTTAACTTCAGGATTAAAGGCTTCGTCAATATGAATTTTCATTTCTTCACAAATTTTTGGCCGGGTCCCATTATAATCTCTAGCTAAACCTGCTTTGGCAATCAAAAAATCTAATCTTCCTATTGCTTTTATATTCTGGTTTATAAGTCCAGTTTCTTTAGAAATTTGTAATGTTAGCTCTTTTCTAATCCTTAATTCTTCCTCTTCTTCTTGTATAACTAAATCTAACCTTTGCTCTTTTAACTTACTAACTTTTTCCTCAATTGTTTCAGCAAAAATTTCTTTTTCCTTTTGTTTTTTATTTTCTCGTATGCATTTCAACGTTTTTGAATACTCATCATAAACATAAAAAGTAGACATATTCTTCCCCTGTGGGTCTAGGAGAGAAATAATATCATCTAAAGGGCCTAGATGAACTTCTTCCATATCAAGCTGTAGTTTATCTAACACATTTTTTAAATCTGTTACTAATATTGAAAAATATTTGATTTCATATAATTCAACTTCATCTAGTGTTTCTGCTTTATTACATCTTTTAATAGAATTTCTAATATCTTTGAGCTTACAAAATAATCTTCCTATTTGGTTATACTCATAAGTATTAGCACTCATAGATTTAAATATATTTTCTATATTATTTAATTCATGTGTTAATTTATTTATTTCTGAAGCTTTAAAGGGCTTAATGTTTTTTCTTTCCTCTAGTCCATAAGGAGTAGTTATCCCTAGTTTATCCAAAACAAAAGAAAATCCAATTTGATCTCTCTGCTCTTTATCTAAAAATTTCATTTTACTCTCCCCCAATTACATCAAATACAGGTACATTTAACTCATTTCTAAGTCCATCTAAAAACTTATGCTTATCAAATTCATACCCATAAGGTGACTTTGGATTGGAAGTAACACATACTATGTTAATTGGATTTATTGTTTTTATACTTCCACCTTGCTTTTTAAATTTATAAAGGGTATCTCTAGTTAAAAACAGTTTTGTTCCATCTTCAACTAGAAATGTTACTCCTTTATACTGGTTTGTGGATGTCATAATATCTTCTAAAAGTTTATCTGAAACTACACCTTTAATTACTACATAGGAAGTATTTTTGTCCATTGACTCAACAATTTCCTTAGAAGATCCAAGAGCTGTAATCACACCTAGCATTTTTATAACATTATCTTTGTGAATAATGCCTATCTTTCCACAACGTAAAACTTCCCTAGCGAGCTTTAATACACTCATATCCTTTTCATTCTCTAAAGATAATAGTTTAACGATATGACTAGTTTCTTCTATAACCTTAACCATACTTCTTGACAGTGCTGCTCCAGTTGATAAAATTGTAGCGTCAGTAATTGAAGGGGAAGCGAAGGTTTTTCTGCTTAGGGCACCATCTACGATTGTAAGCTCACTTCCGAGTCTTTTAAGCTCATCACATATTAAAGTCATATAAGAATTTACAGATGGACCTCCTAAATCTACATATCCGTCACTTAACGCTCTGCATATAATTATTTCGCCCATAGGAGTATTAAAACCCGTAGTTTTTAAAATCTCCCTAGTGATATCACTATTAAATAAGCATTGTTTTGCAGTAGCAATTATAGTTCCTTGTTCTATATAAATTTTAGGTTTTTCAGTGGCAGTTACTTGGTCTAGTTCTTCTCCGTCTCTTCCTATAGAGGTAAGCCCAAGGGATATTCTCCCTCTAGCCTCACTTAATATATGATTTAAAGTGGTTGTTTTTCCTACATTTTTATTCATTCCTATAATAGAAATACTATCGTATTTTTTAATCATATCTAAAATACTTGGGATGTTGTGGATATTTTTCATTTTATTCGTGATGTCCTCTTAAATTTCTCTCAAGTCCAACTGGTTCCATAGCCATTTGCTGACCATTTAATAGACCTGCTACTCCAACTTTATGAACTTTTTTAGCTCCGGTACATACGGCGCATTGGCAGTCTGAAGTATAATTAGTTGGTTGTTCATAAGTAGTTATAACTCCTTCAAAGTTTCTAAGTACTACTTTATCAGGACTTTGAGATATAAGGTAATTAGGCATTACTGGAATTTTTCCACCACCACCTGGAGCATCAACAACAAACGTTGGTACACAGAATCCTGAAGTATGTCCTCTTAATCCTTCCATAATTTCTATTCCTTTAGATACTGGTGTTCTAAAGTGTTCAAGTCCCATTGAAAGGTCACATTGATAGATATAGTAAGGTCTAACTCTAATTTTAACAAGTTCATTTACGAGTTTTAGCATTATATGTGTACAATCATTAACTCCTCTTAACAGCACTGATTGATTTCCTAGAGGTATTCCTGCATTAGATAGCATTTCACAAGCAAGTTTTGCTTCTTCTGTAATTTCATTCGGATGATTAAAGTGAGTGTTTAACCAAATTGGATGATATTTGTTTAACATATTAACTAATTCTTTTGTAATTCTTTGTGGAAGAACTACTGGGACTCTTGAACCAAGTCTTACTATTTCAACGTGAGGAATATCTCTTAGTCTTTTTATTATATATTCTAATTTATCATCTTCAACAAGCAGACAATCTCCCCCTGATAATAGTACATCTCTAACTTCTGGAGTATCTCTAATGTAATCGATTGCTTTGTCTATTCTTGCCATAGGAAGCTCAGCATCGCTTTGCCCTGCAAATCTTCTTCTTGTACAGTGTCTGCAGTACATTGAGCATTGATCAGTTATTAATAGTAATACTCTATCTGGATATCTGTGCGTGAGTCCTGGCACTGGAGAATCTGAATCTTCATGTAGTGGGTCTAATAAATCAGCATGTGACTGATGTACTTCAAGCGCTGTTGGTATAGCTTGTTTTCTTATTGGATCATGTGGATCATTTATATCTATCAGCGATAAGTAATAAGGAGTTATAGCCATTCTTAATGTTTCAGTGCATTTTCTTGCACCCTCTTCCTCATCTTCTGTTAAAGGTATATATTTTTTAAGTTGGTCTATAGTTTCAATTCTATTTTCAACTTGCCATTTCCAATCATTCCATTGCTCATCAGTAGCATCTTTAAAAAGCTCAAATCTTCTGTTTACTCTCATTAATAGTCGCCTCCATCTAATTGAAGCCTCATTATCATAAAGATAATTCGCGCTTTCTTACATTAACCTTATATAGACAATTAGTCATGAATCAAATAATATTGCTTTCAATTTAAATTGAAAGCAATATTATTATGATCAAAATATTAGATATATAACTCATCAAATATTTTTCTTAGTGTTTCACTTTCTCTAAGCTCTGCAAGTGTTATTTCAGCATGGTCCTTAGTATATCCATTTCCTATTATCATGTTTACGTCTTTACCAACACCTTCAGCACCTAAAGCTGCTTTTGTAAAGCTTGTAGCCATTGAGAAGAAATAAACCGTACCATCATCCTTAACTGGTAATATGCAAGCCATTTCAGTATTTGCTATATTTACACAACTAATTGATAAATCATATTCATTTCCTTTATTTACAGCTAGTGCTTTGTCTAAAACATCAACTGGTTTTTGAGCATCACTTATTATACATTCATGGCATAATCCCCATGCTTTTAATTTGTCAGCTTGAGCTTGTTTTCTAACCATAGCTACAACATTTCCTGTTGGTCCCACTCTTTTCATTGCTTCGTAGCAACAAAGCATTCCAGATTTTCCTGCGGCCCCAAGTACTAATACACTTTGGCCAGGTTTTACAAGTTTAGCAGTTTGAGCTGGTGCTCCAGCAACATCAAGAGCTGCAAGTGCTAATGCTTCTGACATATCTTTTGGAAGTTTAGCATATATTCCACTTTCAAATAATATAGCTTTAGCTTTAACATCTACTCTATCTATATCCATTTTAATATCTATAATCTCTTCTATTTTAAGTGGAGTTAATGATAATGAAACTAATGAAGCTATTTTATCTCCAACTTTTAAGTCTCTATCCTTTAATGCGTCTCCTATTTGCGCAACTGTTCCGATAAGCATTCCGCCTGATCCAGTTACTGGGTTTTGCATTTTCCCTCTTTCTGCAACTATTTCTAATATTTTAGCCTTTATCTTTTCTACATCTTTATCAGCTTCCTTTTCTATTTGAGTGAAACTAGCTGAATCTATGTTTAATGAAATAACATCAATAAGAATTTCGTTATCATAAATCACCATATCGTTGTCGATTTTTTGAGCTGCTTGAGTTAACACTCCTTGTGGTGATATTACCCTGTGTGATCCGAATTTATTTCCTTTTTTCATAATTAATTTCCCCCTGTTTTTATATTATTTTTTATTTATTATTTGTTTCTTTGTTTATACGTCCATTATTTTTAAATTTTCTGATATGATCAGTTCTGCCTGCGTAAGTGATATAACCTCTTCAACTGTTGTATCTTTATGAATTTCAGTAAGTACAAGACCTTTACTCGTAACTTCCATTACTCCAAGTTCCGTAACTATAAGGTCAACTTGTCCTTTTGCGGTTAGTGGCAATGCACATTGCTTTAATATTTTAGGAGTTCCTTTAGCTGTATGTCTCATTGCAATAATAACCTTTTTAGCTCCTACTAATAAATCCATAGCACCACCCATACCTGGAACCATTTTGCCTGGTACAATCCAATTAGCTAAATCGCCATTTTGAGCTACTTCTAGTGCTCCAAGAACAGTCATATCAACGTGTCCGCCTCTTATTAACATGAAAGACGTTGCGCTATCAAAGTATGCTCCGCCAGGAAGTACTGTAGTAAATTGACCACCTGCATTTGTTACATCATTATTTTCCTCTCCTTTTGCTGGAGAAGCACCCATACCAACCATACCATTTTCTGATTGGAAAGTAACATGTACGCCTTCTGGGATATAGTTAGCAACCATTGTTGGAAGACCTATACCTAAATTAACAAGTTGTCCATCTTCTAATTCTTCAGCAATTCTCTTTGCAATAATTTCTTTTGCAAGTTTACTATCTGTAATCATATTAATTAGCCTCCCCTATAATATAATCAACCAAAACACCTGGCGTAACAACATTATTTGGATCAAGCTCTCCAACTTTAACAACTTTTTCTGCTTGTACTATTACTGTAGTTGCTGCAGTAGCTATAATTGGGTTAAAGTTTCTTGTTGTTCCATAATAAGCTGCATTTCCAAGTTCATCTACTACACTCGCATAAACAAGTGCTAAATCCGCTTTGATTGGAAGTTCTAATAAATATTCTTTACCATCTATTGCAATCTTTCGTTTTCCTTCTTCCACCATAGTACCAACTCCAGTATATGTAAGCACACCACCAAGGCCAGCACCTGCTGCTCTTATTCTTTCAATTAATGTTCCTTGTGGTGAAAGTTCTACTTCCATTTTCCCGTCATGCATAAGTTTTCCGGTTTCAGCATTTGTTCCTATATGAGAAGCTATGACCTTTTTAACTTGGCCATTTACTACAAGTCTGCCTATACCTTTGTCTACATAACCTGTATCATTTGCTATTATAGTTAAATTTTTAACATTTGTTTCTATTAATAAATCTATTAACTTTTCAGGCGTTCCGCAGGCTAAAAATCCACCTATCATTATTGACATTCCGTCTTTAAGTAAAGGTTTAATTTTTTCTAAAGATACAACCTTATTCATTTATTTTACCTCCTTATATTTTTAAACCTAGTATTTCTCTTGCTTCACTAGGAGTGGCAATTTTTCTGCCGAGTTCTTTTGCAAGTCTAGCTACTCTTTCTACGAGTTCTGCGTTTGATCTAGCTGGTATTCCTTTTTCAATATACACATTATCTTCAAATCCAACTCTAACGTGACCACCCATAGAAATAGCCATAGCTGCCATTTGGAATTGAAATCTTCCAATACCTGATACAGTGTAAGTACTTCCCTCTGGTATGCTGCCTTCCATGAATACTAAATCTCTTGCAGTTGCTGAAATTCCTCCATTTACACCCATAACAAAATTGAAGTGCATTGGGGTTTTTATAAAACCTTTCTTTTGAAGTCTTATAGCCATATCTATCATTCCCTTATCAAAAACTTCAATTTCCGGCTTTACTCCAAGCTCAATCATCTTTTGACCAAATTCTTTTATAGTGTTTTCAGTGTTTACGAATACATCATCTCCACCAAAATTACAAGTACCTGAATCTAAAGTTGCCATTTCCGGTCTTAGATCAACAGGTTGTAATCTTTCTTCATTGCTCATACCAACTGCTCCACCTGTTGATGGTTGAACAATTACATCAGGACATCTTTCCTTAATAGCTTCCATACAAGCTTTAAATCTTTCCCTATCTTGAGTAGGTGTTCCATCATCTTTTCTTACATGCAGATGAATAATGCTAGCTCCTGCTTTATGCGCTTTTTCAGCTTCTATTGCTGTTTCTTCAACAGTATAAGGAACGTTTGGATTATGTTCTTTTGTAACTTCTGCTCCGGATATGGCTGCAGTAATTATTAATTTTTCCATGTGAATCCTCCTTGTAGTTCTCTTAGCACAAACTAATTATTAATTTTATGTTTTACTATATGCATTGTTTCATTTTTCCATAAATTTATTTACTAATTAAATATCAACTAATAGATGAAAAAGTTTACATTTAACTCAGCTTAAATATTATTTCCTTTGGTTGGCTTTTAGTACTACACAAGTTCCGCTTGCCTTACAAACCACTATTGGTTCTTCTAATACGTCACAAGCTGAATCACTTATATCTGTTCTTGGCACTATAACTTTTCTTGCTTCAAAAATCATTTTTCTTGATGAATTTCCTACACTCACTATTTCTCCAACAGCTTCTATATAGTCTCCTGCATAAACTGGTGCCATGAATTCTACAGAATCATATGCTTTAAATAATCCTTCATCCCCATCGTTTAAAATTAAAAGTTCAGTAGCTACATCCCCAAATAATTGAATCATTCTTGCCCCATCCACTAAGTTTCCACCATAATGTGCATCATGAGCACTCATTCTTAATCTGATTAAAGATTTTAAAGGTTTCATATAATATTCCTCCTTTTTATATTGTAGTTGTAGTTTGTAATACTTATGTCCTTTTTTCTAAAACAAAAAAGGCATTGAGTTTTCAATGCCTTAATTAACAGAAGTATTAAACCTATTAATGCAATGAAAAAAAATCTTTTCATTACATAAATAGCCCTCCATAAAAAACTTTATGACAGTGATAGAAATACTACTTTCTATCCCCAAGAATATATTGAAGAACCAAAATATTCTTTCGGCAAACAACTACTTCATTTTTGACATTGGATGTTCATATCCTTAACATTCAAAAACTATCTCTTTATCTGCACCTCTATTTATGTGAAATTATTAAATTTTACTTTATTTTTCATCTCTTCTTTAGTATAATCCGTAAATAATCTAAATGCAAGTCCTTTTTCAGAAAATTATATTTTTATTTTTTTACTATTTCTACTTCCGACTTTTCTACTCCTGACACATCTTCACTTTTATTTTCACTATTAAAATTACCTTTAAGATAGTTTGGAAGTTCCATACCCGCTGACTTAAATACGTCCTGTAGCGGCGGAACCGATTTTAACATTCCTGATAAAAAATTTGCTGTAGTTGGGGTACCATTACCGTTTCCACCCATTGTATCCCAAACAGTAATTTTATCAATTTTAATATTTTTAATAGCTTCAACCTGCAATGTAACAAGTTGCTCAATTTTATCAGTCATCATAAGCATTACTGCATTTTCTGCACTGTTACCTGCTGCTTCTACAATTTTCTTTAGGCCTTCTGCTTGTTTAGTTAATATCTCCATGTTACCTTTAGCTTCTGCTTCCATTCTAGCTAGAGTTGCATCTGCCTCACCTTTGGCTATTCTTCTTATTGTTTCAGCTTTTGCTTCGGCATCAATTTCGACTCTTCTCTTTTCTATTTCAGCATGAACTATTACATCTGCTTCTTTTGTAGCTCTTTCTCTATCAGCACGAGCTTTTTCTGCCAATTGCTCTGCAACATAAGATTCTTCAAGAGCTTTAGCTGCTTGAACCTTTTGTGCTGCATTTGATCTTCTATTAGCCTCTGCTTGTCTTTCCATTTTTTCTGCCTCGGAATTAGCAACAGTTATCTTAGCTAAATTTTCTCCTTCTGTGGCTTTAGCATTAGCTGCTGATACTCTGACTCTTTCATCTTGCTTGGCATCAGCCTCGCCTATGGCACCATCTCTATTCTTTTCAGCTACAGTTTTCTTAGCATCATTGATAGCTTTAGCTGCTGCTTCTTTACCAAGAGCTTCAATATACCCAGATTCATCTCTAATATCAGTAACGTTAACATTAATAAGCTTTAAGCCTATCTTTTTAAGCTCTGCTTCTACATTTGAGGCAACATTTAATAAAAATTTATCTCTATCAGAGTTTATTTCCTCAATATCCATAGTAGCAACAACAAGTCGTAATTGACCAAAAATTATATCTTTAGCTAATTCTTGAATTTCATTTTGAGGTAGTCCTAGTAGCCTCTCAGCTGCATTAGGCATGATTGATGCCTCTGTAGAAATACCTACTGTAAATCTAGAAGGTACATCAACTCTAATGTTTTGTTTACTTAGTGCATTGGTTAAATTAACCTCAATAGATATTGGTGTTAATTCTAAAAATTGAAAATTTTGTATGACAGGCCATATAAAGGCTGCTCCACCATGGATACATTTAGCCGATCGTGACTCTCCATCATTTGTTCTCCCTGTCATACCATATACAACAAGAATTTTGTCTGAAGGACATTTCTTGTACCTCGCAATTACTGCAATCGCAGTTATGAAAATAGCTAAAACAATAATAATTGGTAAAATAATTTGATAAACATTCGATCCCATAAATTTTCCTCCTTAATATTTAATCTATTTTTTCAACCAGCAAAAACTGATTTTCAACAATACTTATAACTACTACCTTATTTCCTGTAGCTATTGCATCTCCATCTGTTACTGCCTCAAGTAATCTTAATGCGCCTTGAACCACTATTTCTACTTTTCCTTTGTTTTCTCTTCTTTCTGGAATGGTTAAGTAAACTTGCCCTTCTCTATTAATGGCATTTGTTATATTCATTGTTCCATCTTCTACGAACTTGCTTAAGAAAAAATAAATATAAGATACTATATACATCATCACAAAACCTGAAATTAAGGCTATGATAACCGTAGCTATCTTTCCTTTGCCTGATGTCGTTGCTACGATACCCGTCCATGAAAAAACTGTAAAAAACACTACTAAACTTCTTATGGTAACTAATTTAAATTTGTACTTTAAATCTAAAAACTCTCCTGCACTATCATAATTTTCTAATTCTACTGAATCCTGGGGTATTTCCTGCATCGAATCTGCAGTATCACTAATCATATCTCCATGACCATCTAGTCCTATAAAGGTCATAATCATCTGTAGAATAAATGCTGCTGTGGACGGGAATGCAAATACCCAAAATATTCTTTCAAAATCTCCAAGACTACCCCACCACTGTGACATACTACACTTCCTTTCCCATTTTAAAATAATTACATTTTTAACACAAATACAACAACTCTAATTATACACATTATCTTCCTCATTTTCCAATTATATTTTTATAGCATTTATTTCATCTCCATTCTTTCTTATTTTTTTTTCAAACCAGTAAGAAAATATTTTTTCCTCCTCAAATCCATTATCTTTATACATATTCATTGCAACTTCATTAGACGTAATCACTAACAGTTTAATTTCGTCCAAATTCTTATCAAATAACTTTTCAATACATTTTGTTATTAATGCACTTCCTAATCCTTTATTTTGATAAATAGGCTGAATTCCTAGAGTGTCAATCCATCCTATATTCTTCTCTATTGAAAGTTCATATATCCCACATGGCTTCTTTTGGGCAAAACAAATTCCAATCAAATCATCATCGTTAGCGTATTTAACTATATACTCCTTAACCTCAGCCTCATCTACAGTGCATCCGTTAGGACTATTTTTAAAAGCTTCATTTTGAATATTCACATATTCATGTGAGTTTAAAATAGAAAGAGGTAGCAGTTCCATTCCTTTGTTTCCTTTTAAAACAGTATTTTTATCAATTATATATCTCATAATTACTGCATCATAAATATGGGAGAATTCCAATTTATTAATATATTGGATAAGATGTGTTTCGCTTTCACGAATTCCAATTTTTATACTTTCCGTCCTAAACAAATTGCAGTATTCAACTACCCTTTCCATGGAATAACCTAAAGTTATTTCTGCATTTTCATTCTCAATATAGATATCTGTAACATATGCCTCCCCCTTAATGCTAATTTCCTTTGTTATTACAGCTATGCTTCCTTTAATTTTCCCATTATTAAATAGTATAAAAATTCCGTTACCGTCATTAAAAATATCACTTTCATATTTTTTAATCATTTCTATATATGTTTTGCTATAAGTTAAATCCGTACTTTTAATAAAATTATATAACTCCTTCCTCTGAGCAGTAGATATTACTTTGAATTGTTTAATTTCCATTAAATCACCCCCTTTTAGTTCTTTAACCAATAAGCACTAC